>CAKTXB010000282.1 GCA_934630555.1 uncultured Oscillospiraceae bacterium | reverse complement strand
GAATGCTTGCTTTGTTTTTCGGTACAAGTATTTCAGGCGAAGAGATCCCCGATATTGAGGGAGAAACTGAATTTGATTTAGAAAAACCGGGGGTGACTGTTAATGAGAATTAAAAAGCAAAAGAAAAAAGAACTGTCAGAAGAACAGCTTGAGATCATCGATACAAAGGACTTTTTTGACCGCATTGCACCAGGCATCATACGCTTTTACACCGACCACTATATCTGCGGCAACTTCTACAAGTCCTGCTGGGCGGTGACGGAGTATCCGCCAAGTACGGAAGAAACGGCTATCCTCGCACACCTTGCCGACAGAAACGGCGTTACGCTGAGGATATATGACAGACTTGTTACCGCCGCAGAACAGCGAAAGATCGTGCAGCAGGCGATGAGGAAAAATCATATGATGACGACTGTCAATGATGTGAACGAGAGCATAAAGGCTCAGGATAACATAAATGATGTGGTGGAGCTTTTGAGTGAACTTCGCCGCAATAAAGAACCGCTCCTGCATACGGCTGTATTTATTGAACTGAAAGCAACAAGTGAGGAAAAGCTGAAAGAATTACAGGCGGATATACAAATGGAGCTTACCCGTTCAAAAATCAGCGTAGACCGTCTGCTCCTCCGTCAGAAAGAGGGCTTTTTATCGGTTTTGCCGACTGGCAATAATGTGTTCGCAACTCAGTTTGAACGTGTTCTTCCTGCAAGTTCTGTAGCTGATCTTTATCCTCTGAATTACTCAGGAAAGACCGACAAAAACGGCTTTTATATCGGCAGAGATAAGTACGGCAGCAATGTGCTTGTGGACTTCGACAGACGTACCGAGGACAAGACAAACAGCAATATCCTTATCCTCGGCAACAGCGGTCAGGGCAAGTCGTATCTGATGAAACTGCTTTTATGCAATCAGCGTGAGGCAGGGAAAAGTGTTCTGGTCTTAGACCCTGAACATGAATACGAAGACTTATGTTCAAACCTTGGCGGCACATACATTGATATGATGTCGGGAGAATTTATGATAAATCCTCTTGAACCGAAAGCGTGGTCAGACGGAGAAAGGT
Organism: uncultured Oscillospiraceae bacterium; assembly: GCA_934630555.1. Classification (GTDB taxonomy): domain Bacteria; phylum Bacillota; class Clostridia; order Oscillospirales; family Oscillospiraceae; genus CAG-170. Next base: position 478 of record CAKTXB010000282.1, on the reverse strand, counting down.
CCACAGATGACAGTCCGGAAACCTTCCGAAAGGTCACAAGGCTCAGTCAGCACATCAGCTATCTCAAGGATTTTTTCAGAGCGTACAAGGACTTCACAGACGCAGAGATCGATACGATAGAGATAATGCTTATGAAACTGTATGCACGTTTTGGCATTGATGATCTTACAGATCTCGATAAGTTGAAAAGCTGTGACTATCCTGTAATGTCAGACCTGTATGAGTTAGTTGAAAAAGAATTTATGGCATTTGATAATGCTAAAAAACACCTCTACACCGAAGAAATACTGCAGAATATCTGTTTGGGATTGCACTCAATGTGCAAAGGTGCAGAATCGAAATATTTCAACGGCAGAACAAATATCAAGGACGGAGAGTTTATCTGTTTCGGCGTAAAGGGTCTTATGGATACGAACAAGCGGCTGAAAGATACTCTGCTGTTCAACATCTTGTCATATATGTCTGATCAGCTTTTAGG
>CAKTXB010000281.1 GCA_934630555.1 uncultured Oscillospiraceae bacterium | reverse complement strand
CCTGCGGCCATCAGCGGATCTTTTGCCACAACTGTGCAGTTCGGAAAACGCGAAATACATACAGTATTCCTGCGTTTTCCAAACTTTCATTTGGGTCAAAATCTCTCGCTGACGGCTCTTGCCGATTGAATCATCGGTTACTCTATCGGAGCTGCGTCAAAAATGGCCGCGCGGGCGGCGCATCACTGCGTCACCAGCGCGGCAATTTCATCGGCGCTGACGCCGTAAACGGCGTCCTCCATATTCTGCGCCGCCAGCGCGGCGCGCACAGCCGCTCGGTCATACGCGCACCCGATCAGGCACTCTGCCAGCCGGTCGGCCCGCTCTGCGGCAAAATAATCTCCGTTCACGGCAGCCTCCTGGATCACGCCTTTTTTCACCGTGAGCCGTACTTCCATCTTGCCGCCCGCAAAACGTCCGGTCTTTGTGACGGCAAACCTCGGGTTCGCACCATATTTGCACGCCCAGTTGTCAAACCGCTCCGCCGCCAGCTGCCAGATCCGCTCCACATCCTGCGCGTCCGGCGTATACGTTTTCTCGCTGCCGCGCATCAAATAGCGCACCATGTGCCGCTTGAATGCGTCCGTGTCCATCGGCTGCGGCAGGTGCTCAGAAATATTCGTCACACGGTCGCGCACCGACTTGATGCTCTTCGACAGGATCTTATACGGATCGACCGTCGTCGCGGCCACCATCTGCGTGATGTCCGTGTCAAACAGCAAAGACCCGTGGTGCACCGTCGTGCCGCCCTGCTTATACTGCGCGTTGCCGGAAAATTTTCTTCCGCCGATCACCAGATCGTTCCGCCCGTTAAACTCCGCCGCCACGCCAAGCGCCCGCAGCGCCTCCACGACCGGCGCGATGTACTGCGTAAACGTGATCTGCGTGTCCTCGTTGTAGTCGATAAACGTGAACTGCCAGCCGCCCGGGTCCGTGTAGATCGTTCCGCCGCCGGAAAGCCGCCGCACCACCTGGATACCGTGCTGCTCGGCATACGGCTGGTTGATCTCCTCCAGCGTGTTCTGGTATTTTCCAACCATCAGCGTCGGCGTTGTGCGCCAGAACAGCAGCACCGGCTCGTCCAGCTTCTTCTCCGCCGCAAAATACAGCTCCAGTCCGAAATTATAGTAAACGTCCTCAGAGCCGGTTTCAATATAGATCATACGCGTCCTTCCGCCGCCTCAAACGCCTCCGCCGCGCGGTACGAGCTGCGCACCAGCGGACTGCTGGCCACAAACTTGAAGCCCTTTCCCAGCGCGACCTCCTTGAGCCTTGCAAATTCCTCCGGCGTCACATAGCGCTGAAGCTCCCAGTGCTGCGGCGTAGGCTGCAAATATTGCGAGATCGTCAGAATATCGCACCCCGTCGCGCGGATGTCGTCCATCAGCGCGTATACCTCGTCGTCCGTTTCGCCAAGCCCCAGCATAAAGCCGGTCTTGGTCAGAATATCGGGCGCCATTTTTTTGCTGTCGGACAGCACCTTGAGCGACCGCTCATAGCGCGCCTGCGGGCGCACGTCCCGATACAGCCGCGGCACCATCTCCACATTGTGGTTCAGCACCTCCGGCCGCGCGTCCAGCACGGTCT
>CAKTXB010000280.1 GCA_934630555.1 uncultured Oscillospiraceae bacterium | reverse complement strand
GGACGCGCTTCAAAGGCTTTATGACGAGAATTTGGATAAAGTGTCGGACGAGGCCTATACGGAGGAAAGCCGGGAGGTCCTGCGCGCCGCACTGAACGCCGCCAAGGCGGTTTTAGATGCGGCCGATCCAACAGAGACTGACATCGAAACGGCGATAAACGACCTGCGGGCTGCGGTCGGTGCGTTGGCTCCGGTCACACCGCCTAACCCGACGGTGACCGACTTCCGGCTCACGACAGACCCCTCGCCGCTGACTGCTGCGGGCGGCACGGTGGAGTTGACCCTTACCGGCACGAACCTGCCGAATGGCACGAAGTTCTATTGGGGCACAAACCAGGCTATGCTGACTTCCGTTGATGCGGAAGACTCGGGTGCCTCCCGCAGTGCGAAAGTCACGCTCCCGAAAAATACCGGCACGGACGCTGTGACCTACTACTTCCAGTACAGTCTGGACGGAATGACGCTCGGAGGAAGCCTGACCGCAGCGGTTCCCGGCACAGGCGGCGGCACGCCGCCCGCGCCCGCGCCGTCCGGCGGCGGCTCGAACGCGTCGGTCGGCAGACCCTCCGTCCGGGAGGACGCCGGGCAGTCCCAGACCGCTGCGGAGCGGACGCACTTTATCGACGTGCCGCGCGATAGCTGGTATTATAGCAGCGTTTACCGCGCGCATGAAAACGGTCTGATCGACGGCGTGGGCGGCAGACGCTTTGACCCGGACGCCACGCTGACCGTGGCGCAGGCGATCAAGCTGTCCGCCGCGCTGCACCAGCTTGACCGCACCGGCGAGGTCAGCCTGAAAAACGGCGCGGGGAACTGGTATGACAGCTATGTCAGCTACGCTGTCGCAAACGGCATTCTGGAGGAGCGCTACGCCGGATATAGCCGGGAGCAGATGAACGCGCCCGTCACGCGCAGTGAGTTCGTGCGCATCCTCCACGGCGCGCTGGAGCGCTACGAGCAGATCAACACTGTGGCGGACAACGCGATCCCCGACGTGAAGCTCGGCGACGCGTTCGCGGCGGCGATCTACGAGCTCTACCGCGCGGGCATCCTGCAAGGCAACGACACAGCGGGCACGTTCCGCCCCGAGAGCACCATCAAGCGCAGCGAGGCCGCGGCGATCCTGCTTAGATTGTTCGAGCCCTCCGCGCGAAAAAGCTTTACGCTAGGCGCATGAACTCCACCAGCATTCTCAGCTGTTCAGCATCGCATCCAGAATAGATGCCTAGGCTGGTGTTCCTGATATGCAGTGTGGCGGAATGCTCCGCAACGCTGCGTGACACCTGCTTCAATGCAGGAGGCTCTGCAAACCTAACGGACGGCACACTTGAGCACGGTACCGTTTCGACCGCAGCCAGTAGTTTACGTTCCCAACGGTAATAGGCTGCTGCGTTGATCCCTTTTTGTCTGCACCACGACCGTGGCAGCCCTGTATCCGTGCCGCCCATTCCTGCAGCTTTGCGCAGTGCTTCAACTGTGTCCAGCCGCCCTCTGCCTTGGCGCTTAGAAAAGGAAAGCTGAGATCGAAAAACGCGCAGAAACAAAAATGATGCACGGCAAAACCGTGCATCATTTTGCGTTCTCAGAGC
>CAKTXB010000279.1 GCA_934630555.1 uncultured Oscillospiraceae bacterium | reverse complement strand
GCTTCTCCACGGCCTGCAACATCGCCACGCAGATCATCGCGCAGATCGCCTCCAACCAGTATGGCGGCCAGTCCATTTCGCTCACGCATCTGGCCCCGTTCGTGGATGTGTCGCGCCAGAAGATCCGCAGGAGCGTGCTGGAAGAGCTGTCCGCTTTCGGCGTAACGCCGCAGCCCGAAGCCGTAGACCGCGTGGTAGAGGAGCGCCTGCGCGATGAGATCCGCCGCGGTGTGCAGACCATCCAGTATCAGGTCGTTACGCTCATGACCACAAACGGTCAGGCTCCGTTCATCACCGTATTCATGTACCTCGGCGAAGCGCGCAGCGAGCAGGAGCAGCACGACCTTGCCATCATCATTGAAGAAACGCTGCGCCAGCGCATTCAGGGCGTGAAAAATGAAAAGGGCGTGTGGATCACCCCGGCGTTCCCCAAGCTCATCTACGTGCTTGAAGCGGACAACATCCGTGAGGGCACAAAGTATTGGGAGCTGACCAAGCTCGCCGCCCGCTGCACCGCCAAACGCATGGTGCCGGACTATATCTCCGAAAAGAAAATGCGCGAGCTCAAGCTCTCCAAGGGCGAGACTCCGGGCCACGGCGACGTGTATACCTGCATGGGCTGCCGCAGCTTCCTCACACCCGACCGCTCCGGCAACGGCTGGAACAACGTGGCAAACGCCGGCAATTATGAGCCGGGCAAGCCCAAGTATTACGGCCGTTTCAATCAGGGCGTTGTGACCATCAATCTGGTGGACGTGGCGCTGTCCTCCGGCGGCGGACTGGATAAGTTCTGGAAGGTTTTCGACGAACGGCTCGATCTGTGCTATGAAGCGCTCATGTGTCGCCACAACCGTCTGCTTGGCACGCTGTCGGACGCCGCGCCCATCCTGTGGCAGTATGGCGCGCTGGCACGGCTGAAGAAGGGCGAGCCCATCGACAAGCTGCTCTACGGCGGCTACTCCACCATTTCGCTCGGCTACGCGGGGCTGTATGAATGCGTCAAGTACATGACCGGCAAATCGCACACTGACCCGGCCGCCACACCGTTCGCGCTGGAAGTCATGCAGCACATGAACGACGCCTGCAAGCGCTGGAAAGAGCAGACCGACATTGACTTCTCGCTCTACGGCACGCCGCTGGAATCCACGACGTACAAGTTTGCCAAGTGCCTGCAAAAGCGTTTTGGCATCATTGAAGGGATCACAGATAAGAATTATATCACCAATTCCTATCACATCCACGTAACAGAGAACATCAACGCCTTTGAAAAGCTGCAATTTGAGTCGCAGTTCCAGGCGCTTTCCCCCGGCGGTGCCATCAGCTATGTGGAAGTGCCCAATATGCAGAACAACATCGACGCCGTATTGGAAGTCATGCAGTTCATCTACGAACACATCATGTACGCCGAGCTGAACACGAAATCCGACTATTGCCAGGTCTGCGGCTTTGACGGCGAAATTGAGATCCACGAAGACGCCGACGGCAAGCTCGTCTGGACGTGCCCGCAGTGCGGCAACACCGACCAGTCCAAGATGAATGTCGCCCGCCGCACCTGCGGCTACATCGGCACGCAATACTGGAACCAGGGCCGCACCCAGGAGATCCGCGACCGCGTCCTCCATTTATGATCAAACGAAACCCGCTCCGCTGGGCTGTCG
>CAKTXB010000278.1 GCA_934630555.1 uncultured Oscillospiraceae bacterium | reverse complement strand
TGTTGTATGGTCTTCGCGGGCGCGGACTGTGCCGGCGGCAGCTTGGACGCCACCTGGTGAAGTCTGATACCATCTTTGAGAAGTAACACGGAGGACAGAAATCATGTATGTAAAAGCACCGATCCCGTCTGAGGTCTACCACCTGACGCGGCGGGACAAGATGGAGGACATTCTGGCGGACGGCAGGATCCGCCGCTTCGATGACACGGAATGTTGGTTCTGCGAGAGTCTCGAAAAGATGAAGGCCTACATGAAGCAGACGGTGCACTGCGAGGGAAAGGCATATTTCGGCGTCGGCGGCCAGCTCTGCCACTACCCCAAATTCGAGCCGGAGCAGTATGTCATCCTGAAGCTGACACCGCGCCGCCGCGAGGGAAACTGGTATCGGTGGAATCAGGAGATCCCGCTGAACAGCCCTCCGGAGCTGGTGCAGGCCGCGGCAGAGTTTTCAAAGCTGAAGATCGGCTATCGCGGCGATCTGGCGTTCAAGGATGCGGAAACAATCGATGTCGGTAAATTTCTGAATGGTCGTGTCGTTCGCCAAAGAGTGCAGACCGCATCCGAACTTTTGGAGCAGCTTTCGGAAAAGATTGAACAGGGATGGGTGGCGTATCAGAAAAGTTTGTATGCCCGAACCCCCGGCGTGCTGATTGGCACGGCAGATGAGATCGCAGCAACAGCGACCTGCTATTCAGAATTTATGTGCAGCGGCAGTGATCTTTCACGCAGGGATATTTCGTATCTGCTGCAATTTGAAAATCCATTGGAGGTACTGCGGGATCGCTGGGTACTGGATCAGAGCACGGAGCAGGGAGCACGGTTTCTCGGCATGTTGGAGAGCTTGCGCAGCGAAGGTCATGCCGAGCAGGATTATCCGCTGGATGAAGCGTATGCGCAAACCCAGAAAAATGAAATGACAATGCAGCTATAGGAGGAATCAACCATATGGACTTTTCTAACATGGAAGTTACAATCGACCACATCGCGGACGCGGGCGCGAAGATCAAAGCCTACGCAACCGTCACCTTTGACGGAATGTTCAAGGTTCATGGCGTCCGGCTGGCAGAATCCAAGCAGGGGCTGAACATCTTCATGCCGCAGAAAGCATTCAACAAGAACGGAAAGACACTGTACACGGATGTTTTTCATCCCATCACGTCCGGAGCGCGCACGGCGCTCAAGGAAGCAGTCATCGACGCTTACAGAAAAGCGACGAAATAAAAACAGGAGGTTCACAATGAAATATCGCGTTCATTGTCTGCGCCCGCCCTGAAGGTGGGCGTTTTTTTTGTCCAGCAAAGGGAGGTCTAACTCCATGACAACAACCACACCGTACAGGGCGCGTGACCAGCCGCAGAGCTGCTTTGCGCCCCAATTCAGAAAGGAAAACAGCTATGCACAAATTTGAAAAACGGGACGCGAAGTCCAGAACCCTCGTCATCCTCGCCGTTGTCGGCCTTGCCGCTGCGCTCACGCTCGGCATTTTTACTGCTGTCCGTTTGATCCGCAAGCCTGCTGCAACCAAGGACGATCCCAAGATGGGCATCGTTTACGATGATTCTGCGATTGAAGGCGGCTGGGATAATCTCAGCCCGGAAGAAATTGCGGAGAAGCTGAATGAAAAGGTCGCGGAGGGCATGATCAATATTTCAATGAATAC
>CAKTXB010000277.1 GCA_934630555.1 uncultured Oscillospiraceae bacterium | reverse complement strand
TTCATGTGGTCGCTGTACTCTTCCTTGACGAACTGGCCTTCCACGCCGAAGTAGGCAACGATATCATCATAGGTTGCGTCAAAAATATTATTATTGACCTCGTTCATCCAGACGTAGCCCTTCTGCACCTGCTCTTCCGTCACGATGCCGTCTCCGCCGGAGGCCATCGCGTCCGTCGGGGTGAGTGAAGCGCCCTGCGTCTGGGCGCTCCCTTCTCCGATGGAATCCGGCATGGACTCGCCCGCCTCGATCAGCGGCAGATACCAGTCGCTGTAGCGGGAGGGATAGCCGCTCTCATCCATGTCATCCCAGTACAGCCCCCACGGGCGCAGATAGAAGTCATAGTGGAACTCGTCATCCCCGTCTTCATAGTCGCCACTGATCCAGATCATGTCGTCATAGTCCAAAAGACCGGGGTCAACGATCCAGTCTGCATGCTCTACGGGTACGTTTGTGAACCAGCCGCCCTCAGACATCACTGTGCCGTATTCGCCGGTCCCGGCTTCATTCAGGCTGACGGAGACCTGTGCCACGGGTTCGGATCTGGTGTAGTCCTCATCCCAAAGCGTGATGGTTCCTGTGTAGTCAGCGCCGATCTCGACCAGACCGCAGGCGTCCCACCACTGCCCCTCCAGATCCTCATAGCTGCCATAGCAGCCGCTCATCTTCCACCAGCCGTACCATTCGCCGTTCCACCAGTCGAGCAGGGGGTCGCCAGTCGCGGTGGGAGCGGTCGATCCGCTGCCGCCGCCAGACGGGTCAGCGCCTGCGGCTTCTGCGCGGCTGAGCGTGGCGGGATCAATGGTGATCTTGCCGTTTTTCTTGCCGAACATCTGCTCAAAGGTCGCCTCGACCGTGCTGGTCGCGTCGTTCAGCACGTAGGCTGTGCGCACCTCGATCGTTGTACCCGGCGCGACATCTGTGAATTGGTCGTCGATCACGCTCTCAAACGTTTCGTAGTCGGTAATGATCGATGCGACCTCCAGCTCTGCGCCGTTCTGCATAACGGTTTCGTCGATGCTCCAGAGATAGGAGGCATTTTCCTTGCCGTTGTTTGTGAAGTCCAGTGTCAGGACGATCGCGTCGTTTCCATCCAAATCTTCCATGATGCACGCGCTCTTGTAAAGCAGCTCATAATCGCCAAGCTTGATCAAATTGGAGTCTGCTGTCTTATCCTTACCGCAGGCGGTGAGGCTGAGTAACATCAGCGCTGCAAGAAGCAGGCATAGAAGCCTGGTCTTCGTCTGTTTCATAATTCCCTCCCAGTATCCTTCAGGGATGCGCAGATCGGCCGATCAGCAGAAAATAACACATGATCCCGGCAAAAAACAGCAATACATACCTGAGGCTTTTTGTTTTCATTTCCAAAGTCCATCTGGTGGAGGATGCATATGGGGCGTCTATGCAGCTTATTTTTTTGCAAAGGTGCCGCTGATGCCGTAGCCGGAGTTCTCATTCATGGTAAGGCTGCTGCCGTCCACAGAGAACGTGTACGTAGACGGCTCGCTCCACGCCTCCAGCATCACCGTAAGCTGGTCGCCGTCGATGGTGTAGGTGCCGTTCTGCTTCATATAGGCATTCTCCATGGTGCATTTGCCTTTTCCGTTGAAGGTCCATGTGATCACACCGTCCGCACCGAGTTCAGCAGACCATGTGCCGGCCAGCGCATCCTTGCTGCCACAGGCAGCAAGGGTCAGGAGCGTTGCCACGATCAGAA
>CAKTXB010000276.1 GCA_934630555.1 uncultured Oscillospiraceae bacterium | reverse complement strand
CGCTGACCTTCCTGCTCAGCGAGATGGCGCGGCTTGGCTACAGGGGCGGCAGCGTCCGCGTCGGGCATTGCCAGAACGCGGCGTTTGCATCGGAGCTTTGCACGCAGATCCGGCAGCAATTCCCGGAGGCGGATGTGAAAAGCTATCCGCTGCGCGGACTGTGCAGCTACTATGCAGAGCGCGGCGGGATCATGCTGGGCTTTGCGTCATGAACCCGGGCATAGCAGACAGACCTTTCCATGTCTGCGCAATGAAAAATAAAGCCCCTGTACGGGTCACGGCAGTGCTCCGTACAGGGGCTTTGTCATAAATTTCCGCTCGCTTCCGCGCCTCTGTTTTTTGTCATTTTCCATCCGGAGCATTCGCGGCCTTTGCGCCATCGGCATTCAGGCGCCATCCCTCCATAAGCTCGCCGTTCTCCAGGATAAAGGGATGCGCCGTATCCTGCCCCCAGGATACATCATACTTGCCCATAAGATAATCGCTCAGCGCCGTCCGGCTGGCAAAGCGCAGCAGGCGGTACGGCTCCTGAAAGGCCACCTTTTCCACAAAGTAAAGCGTGCCGTCATCCGCCGTCAGCAGCACGCCGACGTGCCCGATAAACAGCATGGACCCCGCCTCTGTCGGTTTATCGTGGAAGAATACCGCGATCAGGTGCATTCTTTCATTCTCCCGAAACGCAATGCCCCGGGCCTTCCATTCCTCCTGCACGGTCTGAACATGGCGCTGGATCTGTGTGGTGTCCTCCGCTTTCATGGAGGAATACAGTGCGCAAAAATCGGTCAGACTGCTTCCGCCCAGCGCGTCCGGATCGGCTTTTAAAGTTTCTTCATCCATGAACAGCACATCCTCGTCTGCATGGATCTTCGGGTCGTTCCCCGCGGACACATACGCCCCAAACAGCTCCATGGCGGTGATCCGGCAGTTATAGCCCGGAAAGCTCCCATGCTTCGCTGTCCACATATCCTGCATTTCATAGGGGTCGTACTTTGTATCCAGCGGATCCGCCTCTTCAAACCCATCCGTCAGCCAAGCCGCGTCCACGCTGCCGTTAAACTGCTCCACACGGCTGAAAAAGCCCTGCACGCGTTCTTCTGATACGCCTGCATCGGAAAGCAGGCCCTGTAAGAGTTGCCGGGAGCCGTTGTCGTTCAGGTTCGTGTATGCGGTCCGCGCCGGCCCCGGCTGCCGCTCGGGCCGCTCTTTGCCTCTGCCGCAGCCTGTGAGTATGAAAACGATCAGAAGTGCGCATAGGGTAAGCGCCGCTGTTTTCCGCTCCCATTTCATGACCTTGCTTCATCCTTTCTTCGCTTGCTTGGGGCGTATCTGAAACGGGAACAGCCGGCGTTTTCTCAGCCCTGATCTGCGGCAAGCGCCTGATCGATGAGCTTTTGCAGCGCTTTCGCCTGCTTTTGTTCCGTGATGGCGCCCACGATGGGATCGCCCACGATGTTGCCGTTCCGGTCTACCACGTAGGTGGTGGGATAGGCAAAGATGTTGGAGGTGAACCTGCCGGCATCGCCGTCGGAGTCAAAGTACACGTTCTGATACGCCGCGCCCTTCTTGGCCAGCACATCCTTCGCCTCCGCGATCGCCGTCTCGTCGCCGTCCAGCGTGAAGGTGTTGACGCCGATGAGCGCGCCGCCCTTCTCCGCCAGCTCCTTGTTCAGCGCGTCCAGCTCGCCAAGCTCACCCACGCAGGGGTTGCAGGTGGTAAACCAGAAATTCACCACGGTGACGGCGTTTTTGGCGAACAGCTCGCTGCTCTTCACCGTGTTACCGTCCAGATCCTT
>CAKTXB010000275.1 GCA_934630555.1 uncultured Oscillospiraceae bacterium | reverse complement strand
GCCAGGCCCAGACCAGCCAGCAGGTTGGCGCCCTCGCCGCCGGTAAACGGCAGGGTCAGACCGTGCTGGTTGACGATGTTGAAGCGCAATACGCCCTTTTCATCCGTAGTATAGTTCGTAGTATCGTTATCGGCACTCCTTACGGTATATTCCCAATGATAGCCATCTTTTTCGTTATTTTCAACCCAACGGATCGTCAGCGTAATATCCTCATCCAGCTTTTTATAGCCGGTAGGGGCCAGAACTTCCTTGATGGTATAGGTACCGTCTTTCAGACCGTCAAAACGCAGGACGCCTTTTGTTGTCGTATTCTTACCGTCGCCCGTCATACCAACAATTTTTTCGCCGGTCTGGACATTGGTATCGCCTTTTGCAGTATACTTGGTCGTATCACCGTTCTTGGGGTCTACCGTGGTATAGCTGTCGTTCACCTTATAGTAGCTGCCACCGTCAGCATCCTTGGTGAAAGAGTAGCCAGTCACATTCAACTTTTTGATTGCATCTGTTTTAGAATCTGCATCTGCTTCAATCATGAACTGTGCGCCGGGCAGATCATCGCCCTTGGGACTTTTCTTGCTGATTTCAAAGCCTGCCACATAGGTGTATACATGCTCGGCCGGGGTCTTGGCCGTGGAGGGGTAGCCGTCCTGGCTCTGGTTGGGGTTGTTGGAGTATTCCAGATAGGCGGTGTTGGTGTTGGGGGTGTTGCCGATGGAAGCCTTTTCGTTGACAGTGGCGGTGTAGGTCACCTCAACATCCTTGTCGGTCTTGCCCTTTGTGACGAGGTCTTTCAGTTCGATCTTGATGTACAGTTTTTCGCCGGGGTTGGCAGTGGTGTCTGCGCTGTAGGTTTGGCCATCGGTGGAATAGGTCACTGCGCAGCTGGCCTTGTAGTCATCGCCGCCGACGGTGACGGTCATGTTGTCCAGACCATTAAAGGTCAGGCCGCCGTCCAGTTCATCATGAATAATGTAAGTGTATTTCTCATAGCCATTCATGTCAGAGAGCGTAGAGGTCAGCTTGTAGCTTACGGTTTCACCCATGGCGGCGTTGTTGGCTTTGACTTCTTTGCCGTCTTCAACGATGAACTTATGCAGCCCCATCGTCTGGCCCTTGACAGAAATGGTGGTCGTGTCAACCAGTTTGACGAGGTACTTGGTGTAGGACTGGTTTTGCTGGTCTTTCAGTGAGTTATCCACATCTTTGACCAGATAGTAACCGGCCGTAAGGCCCTCAAAAACCTGGGTCTTTTTGTCCTGGCTTTCAGTTGCCTTTGCACAAGTGCTCGTCAGGTGTGCACCCACGATTTCGTTAAACACATCGACTTCCTGGGCCTTATTTTCCAGCTTGCTCAATGCCATAGCCACTTTGGTGGCATCGTTTACGCCCTCCACCATGGTTTCGCCGCTATCGTACAGTTTTGCCTCGGTAAGGGCAGTAATCATAGCATTATAGCCATCGCCACTTTCATGAACAACACCTGTGCCCCAGTTGATGTCCGACAGGTAGCCTTCCATCACGTCCTTAACCGTTGCTGTGCTGAAAGTACCTGCAAAGATCTGGTAGGCTTCGTACGTATGCTTCGCTTCGGGGTTATCAATGGTCAGGGTATAAGTTTTCTCGGATGTTGCTTCTTCATCGGCCATGGCGGGCAGTGCGCACATCAGGGTGAACAATACTGCCAGGGCCGCGGTCAGGAGCCGCTTTGCTGTTTTCATTTCTTTTGTCCTCCGTTTTCTTTATGTTTTTTGACCAGAACCAGAATTAAACCTGCGCCTGCCGCCAGCATCAGCACCAGCCAAAGGAGCGGCTGGCTGCTGTCGCCGGTTTTA
>CAKTXB010000274.1 GCA_934630555.1 uncultured Oscillospiraceae bacterium | reverse complement strand
GCCGGCTGCCTTGAGGGCGGCACGGAACTCGGGGTTGACGCCCAGCAGAGCGCGGGCGACGCCGTGACGGATCGCGCCAGCCTGACCGGAAACGCCGCCGCCCTCGACGGTGCAGACGATGTCGACCTTGCCGACCATGTCCACGGTGTTCAGCGGCTGACGGACGACCATCTTCAGGGTATCCAGACCGAAGTACTCGTCGATGTCACGACCGTTGATGGTGATCGAGCCGGTGCCTTCCGGGAACAGACGCACACGCGCGATGGAGGATTTACGGCGACCCGTGCCGTACTGATACTGTCTTTTGCTCTCGTACATAGTTCGTTACCTCCTGATTAGTCCAAAGTCCAGGCTTCGGGCTTCTGTGCGGCGTTTTCATGCTCAGCGCCCTTGTAGATGTGCAGGCGGGTGAGCGCGGTGCGGCCGATGCTGTTCTTCGGCAGCATACCCTTCACGGCCAGCTCCATGGCAAACTCAGGGCGCTCGGCCATGAGCTTGCTGTACTTGACCTCTTTGAGGTTGCCGATCCAGCCGGTGTGATGATAATAGGTCTTCTGCTCGAGCTTCTTGCCCGTGAGCACGGCCTTGTCGGCGTTCACGATGATGACGAAATCGCCGCAGTCCACGTTCGGGGTGAAGTCAGTCTTATGCTTGCCGCGCAGCAGCTTGGCAGCAGTCACAGCGGTGCGGCCCATGGGCTTGCCGGCTGCGTCGAGAACGTACCATTTTCTCTGGACGCTCTCCTTCTTGGCCATCGTAGTCATTGTTTCTTCCTCCGTTTGAAAGCGATGCTTTCTATAAAAATTTTTGACAAAATTCAGGTGCGCGTATACAATAGTCCGCAAACGCGCTCTATCTTTATACCACACGCCGCCGCGCGTGTCAACGAATTTTTAAACAAACTTCAATTCTTCGCCATATATTCTTTAAAAATCTCCTGTTTCCTCGCAGATACTCTTAAATGCTCACAACGCAAATCACAATTCGGAGGCGATCTCATGCAAAAAATGATGGGCCTGATGCGCCGCTGCATCGACGACTATCACATGATCGAAGAGGGCGACCGCATCGCCGTCGGCGTATCCGGCGGCAAGGATTCGCTCACGCTGCTCACGGTACTCGCCGCGCTGCGCGCCTACTATCCCAAGCGCTTCCAGCTCGAAGCGCTCAGCATCGACATGGGCCTCGGCGGCATGGACTTTGCCCCCGTGGAGCGGCTGTGCCGCGAGCTGGACGTGCCGTACACCATCCGCCGCACGGAGATCGGCAGGATCATCTTTGACTACCGCAAAGAAAAGAACCCCTGCTCCATGTGCGCCAAAATGCGGCGCGGCGCGCTGAACGATCTCATTCTGGAGCATGGCTTCAACAAGGTCGCCCTCGGCCACCACTATGACGACGCCGCCGAAACGTTCCTTATGAGCCTTCTCTATGAGGGCCGCATCAGCTGCTTTGAACCCGTCACCTACCTCAGCCGCACCGGCGTCACACAGATCCGCCCCATGCTCTACATCGGAGAGCAGGCCATCGTCCACTTTGCCGAACGGATGCAGCTGCCCGTCGTGCACAACACCTGCCCCGCCGACAAGCACACCAAGCGGCAGGAGGTCAAAGAGCTCATCTCCGCACTGCAGGCGCAGTACCCCGACCTCAAAACCAAGATCTTTGGCGCCATGCAGCGCCTCCCGCTCCCGCAATGGGGCGTGGACCGCTGAGCACGCAAAAACGGCCTCCCCAAATTTGAGGAAGCCGCAGATCATCAAAAAAAGCCTCGCAGAGTTCGCGCCCGCAGGCGCGAAAAAATTCCGGATCATTTTCGGCGGCGGCGTGTACGTCGCC
>CAKTXB010000273.1 GCA_934630555.1 uncultured Oscillospiraceae bacterium | reverse complement strand
GCATTACCTTCACCGTCGGCGGCACGGCTATCACGCTGTCCGGTCTGGCCATCGCGGCTCTGGCGGGTGTCATCCTGAACGCCATCCTGCCCGGCAACGACTACGAGTTCGGCAAGAGCGTCGAAGCGGACAAGAGCGCTGACTTCGGTACGTACTAAGCCTCCAACGCAAATAAATCATAGAAAAACGCCCTCCCGGCCGGGAGGGCGTTTTTTATGCAGCGCGCGTATGAGCAACGTGCTGATTTAGAAGAAAATTCTATGACAGCCGGATCGGCAGGCTTTTTTATTTCCGGTTTGCACCGATACTGGCGCGGTGCTGGATGAGCTCAGCGGCGATGCTGATGGCAATTTCCTCCGGCGTACGGCCACCGATGGGCAGGCCGATGGGCGCATGGACGCGGGCATAGTTTTCCTCCGTCACGCCATGCTCCAGAAGCCATGCCTTGCCAACGGCCAGCTTGGAATGGCTGCCGATGCAGCCAATGTAGGTCGCATCAGTTGCCAGAGCCTGCTGCAGGACCTCCCGGTCGGCCACATGGCTGGGGGTGACGACAACGACATAATCCTCCGGCTGAATGGTGACATAGTCGGAAAGATGCAAAAAGTCACCGCAGATGACACGCTCTGTGCCGGGATAGTTTTCAGGCTTTGCAAGCTCGGGGCGGCTGTCAAGCAGGGTGACGCGGAAGCCCACGTGCGCCAGCACCGGCGCAAGCTCCCGGCCGACGTGTCCGCCGCCGAAGATATAGACGATGCCGGCTTGTACGAGCGGCTCGGTGTAATAGGCCGGACTGCCGCCAAAGAACGCCGGGTGGCTTTGCAGCATGGGGCGCAGGGCTTTTTCGTCGATCGTGAGGCCCTGCACGCCGCCGTCGTTGCGGTAGACGCCCATCTGCGTTACGCGTTCGCCGTCCATGGCCAGCACGAGCCAACTGCTGGCAAGCGAGGAGAAGCAGCAGCGTATACGCTCCAGCTGTGCGCGCGCCTCGGCATCTGCGGCCTGAAAGACCTGCACATAGATGCGCACATTGCCGCCGCAGACCATACCGATGTCAGCAATATCGTTGCGCGTGAGTTGAAAACTGTGCATGGAAGACCGGCCGTTTTGCAATGCTTCCAGCGCGGCCCTCTGCGCCTGCGATTCTACTGCGCCACCGCCGACGGTGCCAAGTGTGGCGCCATCCTGAAACACAGCCATTTTGGCGCCGAGGCCGCGCGGCGATGAACCGGACGCGCCCAGAATACTGCACAGCGCTGCGTCCTCACCGCGCGCCAGCGCAGCGCACAGACGCTCAAAAAGCTCTTTCATGAGGATCCCTCCTGCGGCACGGACGTGCCTTTTTTTGTAGTATAACGCGGAGGATAAAAAAGCGCAAGAAAAATCGCCGCCCGGCAGCGCCGGGCGGCGATCGGAAAGCGGTTATTTCTGTTCTGCCACGTACAGACCCACGCGGTTCTGGATGATGTTGGCCACGTCGTCGACCGAGCGCTGGCCAGCGAAGTAAGCGCCGGCTTCTTCAGTCACAATGTTGTAGATGGCGCTATTGGTACCGCTGAGGGTGTGGATGGAATTGTACAGGGCCATGATCTGGTCAGCCTGCTCCTGCGTCATGGCGTCGATCGTGGTGGTCGTACCGTCATTGGCAGTGTAGGTGGCCTTGGGGCTGACGACCTGGTTGCCCTCACCATCGTCCTGATATTCCACGGTCATGGCATCCTTCAGACGCTCGTTGAACACGGCTGCGTTCGAGGGCAGGCCGTACCACGTACGCCCACGCTGATAGTCTGCCGAGAAGAGCGTGCGCACGAACTGCCAGGCAGCGTCCTTATCGGTGCAGGAG
>CAKTXB010000272.1 GCA_934630555.1 uncultured Oscillospiraceae bacterium | reverse complement strand
GAGCTTGCGAGGACGAAAGCGCCTCTTTTGCTGACTTTTTTCTGGCAAGGCAGAAAAAAGTCAGCCGCCGGAGGCACAGGAGCAGTGTTGCAAACACTGAGGCAAAAACGGTGGGCAAGCGCCCACCTGCCGACTACGGCAAATCCGCCGGAGGCACGGTTACGGTGTTCCGAACACCGAGGCACATTCGGTGACAACAAAAAGCCCATGTACAGCGTTGTGCGAAAATCGGTTTCACACAACGCACAAGCGCGGCGATGGGGATTCCATCGCCGTGTTGCCTTTGTATCATACTATGCACTTTTACAGCCCGTTAAACTGCGCGGCGGCCTTTTGGCAGCCGCTTTCCACGATGCACAAAGCCGCGTCGGCGGCGTGCTCCAGCGCCGTGTCGATGGCAGGCTGGTCGCTTTTGGGGATCTGGCCCAGCACCCAGTCAGCCAGATCGTATTCCGGGGCCGGCTTGGCCCCTACGCCGATCTTGACACGGGGAAAGTCCTCGGAATGGAGGCTGTAGATGATGGACTTGATGCCGTTATGGCCGCCTGCCGAGCCGTTTGCGCGGATGCGGATCTTGCCGGGCGGGAGGGAAACATCGTCAAACAGGACGATGATGCGCTCCGGCGGCACGTGATAGAACGATGCCGCCGCGGAAACGGCAAGCCCGGAGGCGTTCATATAGGTCTGTGGCTGCAGGAGCAGCAGCTTTTGTCCGTGATAGCCGGCCTGCGCCACGAGCGCCTGGAATTTGGCCTTGCGCACCTGCACGCCGAGCTTGCCGGCAAGCAGGTCCATGGCACGGAAGCCCATGTTGTGCCGCGTGCGGGCGTATTCCCTGCCGGGATTGCCAAGGCCCACAAGGAGCCAATCACAATCCGGCTTTTTTCCAAACAGCATGGTTCAGAACAGGACCGACATCGAGTTTTCTTCGTAGATGCGCTGGATGGCGTCGGCAAAGACCGGGGAGATGTCGATATAGCTGATGTTTTCCGGCAGATCTTCGGGGGCGGGAATGGTGTTGAGCAGCGTCAGCTCCTTGATGCAGCTGTTTTTCACGCGGTCAAGCGCCGGGCCGGACAGTACGCCATGGGAGGCGCAGGCATAGACCTCCGTTGCGCCGCCGATCTCCACAATGGCCTTGGCTGCGTTGCACAGCGAGCCGGCGGTATCGACCATGTCGTCAAACAGGATGCAGCGCTTGCCCTTCACATCGCCGATGACATTCATGACCTCGCAGCAGTTGGCCTTTTCACGGCGCTTATCCACGATGGCAAGGCCCATGCCCATCTTGTTGGCAAACGTGCGGCTGCGGGCGACCGAACCGACGTCCGGCGACACGACGACCATATCGCCGTGGTCGGGGAATTTGTCCATGTAGTACTTCACAAACATCGGATATGCCATCAGGTTATCGACCGGGATGTCGAAGAAGCCCTGGATCTGGGCGGCGTGCAGGTCCATGGTGAGCACGCGGTCGGCACCGGCGGCCTCGATCATGTTGGCGACCAGCTTTGCCGAGATGGGGTCGCGGCCCTTGGCCTTGCGGTCCTGCCGGGCATAGCCGAAATACGGGATGACGGCGGTGATGCGGCCGGCGGAGGCGCGCTTGCAGGCGTCGATCATGATGAGCAGCTCCATGAGGTTGTTGTTCACGGGCTTGCAGGTGGACTGGACGAGGAACACGTCGCTGCCGCGGACGGATTCGTTGATGGTCAGCGAGACCTCGCCGTCGGCAAAGGTCGTGACGGTGCAGTCACCCAGCGGCAGCCACAGCTTGCGGCAGATGCCCTCGGCGAACGGACGGTTCGCGTTGGCGCAGAACACCTTGACGTTTTTCCCATGCGAAATC
>CAKTXB010000271.1 GCA_934630555.1 uncultured Oscillospiraceae bacterium | reverse complement strand
AATACGCGCGATAAAAATCACCGCAGAACGCACTGTTCTGCGGTGTTTTTTATTTTGTAGCGCGTGCGTTCGTGTCCATCGTGCCGCGAAACACCACAAAGGTATCATACAGATATTCCAGCACAAAGTTCAGCACCATGTTCAGCACGGTCACAAGATAGTCGTTCCAGCCGCAGCCCTGTGTCAGCCAGTTGCCGAGCACCGTACTGGCCGGGGTGAATACAGCATAGAACAACAGCACCAGTGCCATAGATCTTGGTACGTTACTGCTGCTCTGGAACGTAAACTTACGGTTCAGCGTGAAGTTCCATACCACCGACGCGATCAGCGCCAGCAGATAGCACGGCCAATATGTCCACGCCGTCAGCTCGCTGAGCAGTGCGAACACGCCAAGCTCCACCAGCCCCGCTGAAGCCGAAAACAGCGTAAATTTTACCGCCCGCCAAATTTCTTTTCTCTGTTTCATCGGCATCAATACGCACTGATCGGCAGCGATTCGTCATCCGTACCCTTGGTGATGCTGCGGATCTGGATAAAATAGCGATAGCCCGCGTCGGTTTCCACCTCCACGCGGTCGCCCACCTTGTGGCCCAGCACGGCGCGCCCCACGGGTGATTCCTTGCTGATGCGCCCCTCCAGCGCGTTCTGGCGCAGCGTCGTCACCAGCTGGATCGTCTGTGTTTCATCGTCCTCTTCGATATAGATCTTCACACGATCAAACAGCCCCGCCTCGTCTGCGCTGGATGATACTTCGATCACATTGGCCGTTTTGATCATGCGTTCCAGATAACGGATACGACTGTCGTTGCGGTTTTTTTCGCGCTTGGCGGACTTGTATTCAAAATTTTCGCTCAAATCGCCAAATTCCCGCGCCGTCTTGACGTCTTCAATGAGCTGCGGCCGCAGCGTGATGCGGCGGTAGTCCAGCTCCTCCTGCATTTTTTTAATATCCACTGCCGTCAGTTCGTCATGCATGGCAGTTCCCCTCTTTCCATTTGTTGCATATTCCTGATTTTACAGTTTTTTTCGGAAAATGCAAACCGAAATTTGCATTTTTCCGCCGATGTGATATGATAAAGGCATCTCGCACAGGAGCGCACGCCATGAAGATCATCGCCCGCATTCACACAGACTTTCCCACCAAATTCGGCATCCCGCGCCAGAGCGGCCTGGCAGATGCTCTGGAAGCGTCCATCGTTTTTGAGCCGCCCTACCGCAGCCCCGACGCCGTGCGGGGGCTTGCTGATTTTTCGCATATCTGGCTTCTTTGGCAGTTCCATCAGACCGCGCGTGACGGCTGGTCTGCAACCGTCCTGCCGCCCAAGCTCGGCGGCAAAACGCGCGTCGGCGTATTTGCCACACGCTCGCCCTTCCGGCCCAATCCCATCGGCCTTTCCAGCGTGCGGCTGCTGGATGTGGACCTCCGCTGCAAAAATGCCCCCGTCCTGCGCGTAGCCGGTGCGGATCTGGTAGACGGCACGCCCATCTATGACATCAAGCCCTATCTTCCCTATGCCGACAGTCACCCCGACGCCATCGACGGCTTTGACGGCAAGCGCGACGCCGCGCCCCTCACCGTCGTCTTTCCGCCGGAGTTGGAGGCACGTATCCCCGCCGAAAAGCGGCAGGGGCTGCGCCAGGCGCTGGCCTGCGGCCCGATCCCGGGTTATCAGCACGACCCTGCCCGCCGCTACGGCTTCAACTTTGCCGGCTTTGACGTGCGGTTTCATATAGATGGCCGCACGCTCACCGTCTGTGACGTCGTAACACTCTAGGGTGTATCTGAAAACTCCAAATGTGACCGGCAGCGTGAAAAGGCCCACTGTCCGGGTGCGTTGGGCGTTGGAAGAATACACCCTAAAAG
>CAKTXB010000270.1 GCA_934630555.1 uncultured Oscillospiraceae bacterium | reverse complement strand
TTCTGGCAAGGCAGAAAAGAATGGGCCGCCGGAGGCACAGGTGCAGTGTTGCAAACACTGAGGCAAAAACGGTGGGCAAGCGCCCACCTGCCGATTCCGGCAAAAACGGGTGGACGGGCGCTGACCTGCCGATTTTCTCCACGGGGTTGCAAAAAGTACACATTTGCTGTAAAATAAGGCGATTTTTGTTCCCGGAACGCGCGTTCGTGCGCTTTTGCGCGCGCCGTGCGCTATGCTGACGGCATAGCCGGGAGGAAAGGATGCTTGAAACATGAAAAAATGGTTAGCGCTGCTGCTGGCGGCGCTTTTGGTGTTGACAGGCTGCACGCCGGTCAGCGCGCCGCTGCCCGCGCACGAAGAAATGCCCGTGCCGGCGGGCGCAACGCAGGAAGATACGGCGCCTGCGCCGAATGATCCGGATGCACCGGCACAGGCACTGACGGCGGGGCTGGCGTCACTGCCGGAGCGTCTTGACCCGGCCCTGTGCGTGGGCGTGGATGCAATGACGGTGTGCGCGCAGCTGTTTTCCGGCCTGGCACGCTGGGATGTGGACGAGGCGGGCGCGCAGGTCGTGGTGGCTGATCTGGCAGAAGGTCTGCCGGCAGGTGTGCAGAACGAGAATGGTACGGTGACGTACACCTACACACTGCGCGATGGCGCGTGCTGGTCGGACGGAATGCCGGTGACGGCGGCGGATTTTGCCTATGGCTGGCAGCGTGCGGCAGAGATGCTCACAGACGCGCCGTATGGGTATCTGCTGGAGGTGATCGACGGCTACACAGAGGGCGACGCAGCGGCACGGCTGAATGTGCAGGCAGCGGATGCGCGAACGCTGGTGGTGACGCTGCGGGAGGCAACGCCGTGGTGGGAGCAGCTGCTGGCGCTGCCGGTGTTTAGCCCTGTGCGGCAGGATGTGGCAGAGCGTGACGGCTGGGATACGGACCGGACGCACTTTGTGAGCGACGGGCGGTATCTGCTGACGGACTGGTCGGCGGATGTGATGCAGCTGCAAAAGAACCCGTGCCACCCGGACGCGGCGAACGTGGCGCTGCCGCAGCTGACACTGCGCGCGGCGGACGCGGGAACACTGCTGGCGCAATTTGAAAGCGGCGCGTGGCAGTTTGCGGGCGACGTGCCGTCGGATGCACTGGAACGTTTGGATGGCTCGGAAGCGCTTTCCGTGGCCGGGCGGTGCGCGACGTATTTTGTATGCTGGAACAACAACGCGGAGCTGCTGCCGGAGGAGCGTTCTTTGACAGATGAGGCGGCGGAGCTGGCCCGGATGGAGATCCGGCGGGCTCTGTCGCGGCTGCTGGACCGCAGCGCGCTGGTGGCGCAGACGGGCGGAGGGCAGGTCGCAGCGGGGTCGCTGGTGGCGCTGGGTGTGACGGAGGCGGACGGGTCGCAGTTTTGTGAACACGCCGGAAGCTATCGCGGCGGCGGGTACTACGACGTAACGCCGGAGGCGGCGGATACGAACCGGGCGCTGGCCCTGCAGGTGCTGAAAAAATATTATGCGTTTGACGAAGAAACTGGAAAATTCGTGAATTTCCCGGAGATCTTATATCTCTACAACACATCGGAAGGCCACGCACAGGTGGCGGATTTTTTACAGACGTCGTTTGCGGCGCTCGGCATTCCGATGGAAGTGCGCGATCTGCAGAGCGCGGCGTTTTTAAGCGCGCGCGGCGCAGGGGAGTTTACATTGGCACGCGGCGGCTGGGCGGCGGACTATGACGACGCGGCGGCGTTTTTGCAGCTGTGGACAACGGATGCGGCGGCGAACGCGGCGCAGCTGGGGCGTGGGAAAAATGCACTGCTGAAGGCGTACAGCGTGGACGTGCGCGACCTGGGGTATGATCTGTTCGTGCAGAACGGCACGTGGGCCGAAACATATGACGCGCTG
>CAKTXB010000269.1 GCA_934630555.1 uncultured Oscillospiraceae bacterium | reverse complement strand
GGGAAAGAAAGGGGGGCCGAGCCGCCCCCCTAGTAGGCACTACCAGAATAAAATGCAAAAACTAAAGGTTTTGCAAACCAAGGGGTACCGGGGCGAAGCCCCGTATAACCCCCGCGCAGCCTTTCAGGCTGCAAAAACAATGAGCCCCCTTTCAGCCACCAATTAAAAAATGCGTGAAGGCTGTTCCCTTCACGCATTTTTTTAATATTTATGGAGTACCGGAGTCATGGATCCTGCCTGCAGGATCAGAACACGCCCTGCTCATACATGGCCTCTGCCACCTTCTTGAAGCCGGCGATGTTTGCGCCCGCAACAAGGTCATAGCCCAGCCCGTACTCCTCGGCAGCCTCTGCCGAGACCTTGTGGATGTTTTTCATCATCTTGTGCAGCTGCGCGTCGACCTCTTCCGCCGTCCAGACCAGGCGCTCGCTGTTCTGCGCCATTTCCAGGCCCGAAACGCCCACGCCGCCGGCGTTGACTGCCTTGGACGGCGCCACGATCATGTGCTTCTGCGCACGCAGATAGTTCAGCGCGTCGTTCGTCGTCGGCATATTGGCGACCTCAATGTAATACTTCACGCCGGAAGCCGCGATCTTCTCCGCCGACTCCATGCGCACATCGTTCTGCGTGGCCGCGGGCATATAAATGTCCACATCCTTCACGCCCCAGCACTTCTCACCGGCCACGAATTCCACGCCATACTTGTCCGCATACGGCTTGCAGTGCATCGGATCCTTCGCACGCATTTCCAGAATGTAGTCCAGCTTCTCGCCCGTCACGCCGTCCGGGTCATGGATATAGCCGTCCGGGCCGGCAAAGTACGTGACCTTCGCGCCCAGCTCCGCCGCCTTCTTCATAATGCCCCAGCCCACGTTGCCGTAGCCGGAAATGGCAATGCGCTTGCCCTCAATGGTGTCGTTCTCGTGCTTCAGCACTTCCTGCAAATAATACACCGCACCGTAGCCCGTTGCCTCCGGACGGATGAGCGAGCCGCCGTAGCTCAGCCCCTTGCCGGTAAACACGCCGTTTTCCCACACGCCCTTCAGGCGGCGGTACTGGCCGAACATATAGCCGATCTCCCGGCCGCCAACGCCCATATCGCCTGCGGGCACGTCAATGTCCGGCCCGATGTAGCGGTACAGCGCCGTCATAAAGCTCTGGCAGAATCTCTGGACCTCCGCGTCCGATTTGCCGGCGGGGTCAAAGTCCGAGCCGCCCTTCGCACCGCCCATGGGCAGGCCCGTCAGGGCGTTCTTGAACGTCTGCTCAAAGCCGAGGAACTTGATAATGCCCTCGTATACGTTCTTCTGGAAACGGATGCCGCCCTTGTACGGGCCGATGGCGCCGTTAAACTGGCAGCGCCAGCCGCGGTTCGTGTGGTAATTGCCGTTGTCGTCCATCCAGCATACGCGGAATGTGAACATCCGCTCCGGCTCGACCATGCGCTTGAGCAGGTCGACCTTTTCATACTCAGGATGTGCGTCCACGATCGGAGAGACTGAGGACAAGACCTCTTCCACAGTCTGCACGAATTCCGGCTCATTGACGTGCGTCTTTTTTACATAGTCAATGACACTTGCAACATATGCGTTCATGTCTTTTGCTCCTCCTTAAAAACACCTTTCTGTTCCGCGGCCAACCCAAAGCCGCTCGCTTATCATAACGTAGGATCTTGCAAATTGCAACGGACAGCGCTTCGTCAGAAACGCTCAAGATCAAGCCTTAAAATTGGTGATAATGTCCACAATCTCTGCACCGATACGCTTCTGTGCCTCCACTGTCGCAGCGCCGATGTGCGGCGTGCACGATACCATCGGGTGGCTGTACAGCGCATGGTTCTTCGCCGGTTCTTCGGCATACACGTCCAGGCCCGCGCTGCGCACCTTGCCGCTCTCCAACGCCGCCAGCAGCGCATCCTCATCC
>CAKTXB010000268.1 GCA_934630555.1 uncultured Oscillospiraceae bacterium | reverse complement strand
ACTTGCCGGTCACGACCTTGTCGCCGGGCTTGACCGTAACCTTGACGTCGTCGGTGCCCGGGCCTGCCGAGATGACTTCCGCGATCACGGATTTTTCTTTATTGGCGGTGGAGAGGATGATGCCGGACGCGGTCTTTTCCTCAGCTTCCATGTGCTTGAGCAGAACATTGTCTGCCAACGGGGTCAGCTTCATAACAATTACCTCCAGTATCCAGTCGCTGTTTGCTGCAGCGCGTTTTACGAGATTTTTTAGCACTCAGTTCTTCTGACTGCTAACACCTATATCATAATCAGATGCGGCGAAAAGTCAAGGGGTAATTTCGGCAAATTTATGACCAGACTGTGAATTTTTCGCGCGGTAGGTCAGCCCCTTCGGGTAGAAGAAGCGCACGGCCTGCGGCACAAGCTCAATTTTCGCGTCCGTTGTATAGACGGCCTCGCCGTCGACGTTGACGACAGACTCTTTTGCGCACGCAATGCGGAGCGATCTGCACGGGTAGCGCCGGATGAGATCCGGATGATCCTGATAACGACCTTTTTGATAATCGCCGACGACGGTAGCGACCTGTAACAGATTGACCTTTTCGACCACCAGTACGTCCAGAATCCCGTCGTCCGGCTCCGAATCCTGAACCGGATTGAAGCTGCCGCCGTACCACCGGCCGTTGCAGACGCAGATCATGGTCTTCCGGCCGGAAAGCACTTCGCCGGAGTCCAGCGTGACGGTATACTCCGCTGTCAGTCCGTGCAGCATGTTTGAGAAAATGGACAGGATGTACGCGCCCTTGCCGCTCACGAGCGGCAGGCGCTTGAAGCGGGCGATATCCGTGCCGACCCGCGCGTCAAAGCCGATGGACAGCACGTTCAGCGCGTAGGAATCGTTGCAGCGGATGAGATCAAAGCGCGCCTCCTCCGCGTCCAGCAGACGCTCGATGGAGGTAAAGGCGGCGGGATCGTCAAAGATCTTGATCGAGTCGTTGCCGGAGCCGCCGGGGAAATGCGTCACGGCGGCGTTGTCATAGCCGATAACGCCGTTTACGACCTCGTTGAGCGTCCCGTCGCCGCCGCAGGCGTACAGGCGCACCTCCTCGCCGGACTGCGCCGCCTGCCGCGCCAGCGCCCGGCATTCGCCGGGCGCGCCGGATACGAGCAGCTCATAGCGCAGCCCGCGCGGGGCGAACGCCGCGTCGATCATTTCCCGGTATTCCGCCGTCCGGTCGGACTTCCCGGCCGCGGGATTGACGATAAAAATATGCTTCATAACGGAACCTTCTCCTGTTCTGTTCGTCTATTCATACAAGCGCTCAATAGTACATGTACACATTGCACTGCAGCCGCCCGTTGTAGAGCTTGCGCTTCTTGACAGCCGGTCTGCCGTAGTAATGCTCGAACTCCGGTTCGGAGGAGATGATGTATTTTTTCCAGCCGTCTGCGTATTTGAGGTGCCGGCCGAACGCGCTGTAGAGCCGCTGGGCGCTGCGCTGCTCAAGCATGCGCTCGCCGTAGGGCGGGTTGCAGACGATGAGGCCCTTGTCCGCGGGCAGGCTCATTTTCGTCGCGTCCGCCTCACGGAATTCGATCAGCCTGCCGACGCCCGCCTTGCGCGCGTTCTGCTGTGCGATCTCCAGCGAGGCCGGGTCGATATCGGAGCCGAGGATGTGATACTCGCCCCGGTATTCGCGGTCGAGCGCTTCCGTCCTGGCCTGCTGCCAGACCGTTTCCGGGACACAGGCCCACTTCTGCGCCATGAACGACCGGTTCAGGCCCGGCGCGCGGTTCAGCGCGATCATCGCCGCTTCGATGCAGATCGTCCCCGAGCCGCAGAACGGATCCCAGAAGAAGTCCCGCCCGCGATAGCGCGCGAGATTGACCATGGCGGCCGCCATCGTCTCGTGCAGCGGCGCAAGATTGGCCTCGCGGCGATAGC
>CAKTXB010000267.1 GCA_934630555.1 uncultured Oscillospiraceae bacterium | reverse complement strand
GTCGTATGTGGCAGAGCATCTGCATTACGGCGAAAGCTATCGCTTTTATGGCGCGCTGCACGGCGAATTTGGCAATCAGGTGACGAATCCGGCGTTTGAGCCTGCGGAGAAGGCCGGTACGGTAACGGGGCGGCTGTTCCCCATCTATGCGCTGACGGCCGGACTGACAAACGGTGTGATCCAAAAGGCTGTGACGCAGGCGCTGGATGCCTGCGGGGCTGCGCTGCCGGAGCTGCTGCCGCAGACGGTACAGGCAGAGTTTGCGCTGTGCGATGTGCGCACGGCGTACCGCACGGTGCATCTGCCGGAAAGTCACGCGGCGCTGGCAGCGGCACGGCGGCGGATCGTATTTGAGGAATTTTTCGTATTTTCTGCCGGTCTGCAGCTGCTGCGCGGACAGCGGCGGGTCCAGCACGCACCGGTCATCGGTGCGGCGGGGCTGCCGGAATTTCTGGCGGCGCTCCCCTATCCGCTCACAGGCGCGCAGCGGCGCGTGGTGGATGAGATCGCGCATGACCTTGCCGCGGGCATTCCGATGAACCGGCTGGTACAGGGCGATGTGGGCAGCGGCAAGACGGCGGTCGCTGCGGCGGCGGCGTATTTCGCGGCGCGCAGCGGCCTGCAGACAGCGTTTATGGCGCCAACGGAAATCCTGGCCGAGCAGCACGCGAAAACGCTCACGGCGCTGCTGGAGCCGCTTGGCGTCACGGTGGCGCTGCTGACGGGCTCGATGACTGCCGCGCAGAAGCGCGCCGTGAAGGCTCAGCTGGCGGAGGGCGCGGTGCAGATCGTGGTCGGCACACACGCGCTGCTGACGCCGGATGTGGCGTTTTCTCGTTTGGGTCTGGTCATCACCGACGAGCAGCACCGCTTTGGCGTGGCGCAGCGCGCGCGGCTGACGGCTAAGGGCGAAAGCCCGCATCTGCTCGTGATGTCGGCCACGCCCATTCCGCGCACACTGGCGCTCATTGCGTATGGTGAGCTGGATGTTTCGGTCATTGACGAGCTGCCGCCGGGGCGGCAGAAGGTGGATACGTTTCTGGTGGGTGAAGATTACCGGGCGCGCATCCATGCATTCGTGCAAAAGCAGTGCGATCTGGGCGGTCAGGTCTACATTGTGTGCCCGGCGGTGGAGGAATCGGAACTGGCGGACCTCAAATCGGCGGAGGTGTGGGCCGAAACGCTGCAAACGGCGGTATTCCCCCGGCTGCGTGTGGGGCTGCTGCACGGCAAGATGAAGGGTGCGGATAAGGATGCCGTGATGAACGCATTTGCGCGGCACGAGCTGGATGTGCTGGTCTGCACGACTGTCATTGAGGTCGGCGTAGACGTGCCGAATGCGAATCTCATCCTCATTGAAAACGCCGACCGATTCGGGCTCAGTCAGCTGCACCAGCTGCGTGGGCGCGTGGGGCGCGGGGCGCGGAAATCGTATTGCATTCTGGTATCGTCCAACCGGAACCCGGACACGGTGGAGCGGCTGAAAACGCTGTGCCGGTCGTCGGACGGCTTTGCCATTGCGCAGAAGGATCTGACGCTGCGCGGGCCGGGCGACTTTTTTGGCAGCCGCCAGCACGGGCTGCCGCTGCTGCGGGCGGCGTCGCTGCAAATGGATCTGCAAACGCTGGAGCAGGCGCAGCAGGCGGCGGCAAACGCCTTTGCCAAGCCCGGGTGGCAAAGCAGCGCAGAATTTGCGCCGCTGCGGCAGCGTATCGACCTGTTGTTTGAAACAGAGCCGGTGGCGCTGAACTAAAATAAGCGCTTGGATCAGACATCAGATCGTCAAAAAAGCCTCGCAGAGTTCGCGCCCGCAGGCGCGAAAAAGTTCCGATCATTTTCGGCGGCGGCGTGTACGTCGCCGAAAATACTTTACGTCATGCAAGCGTGGAATTTTTGCGCCAAAGGCGCAAAAATTATGCGCGCAGCATGGCGCAAGCCTTCTCAAACGCGGA
>CAKTXB010000266.1 GCA_934630555.1 uncultured Oscillospiraceae bacterium | reverse complement strand
TCCGGAACGTGTCGTTCCAGTCCGTGATCTGCTCGCACGCCACAAGCGCCGTCAAAATTTTCGTCATCGACGCCGGATAGATCTTCGCGTCCGGGTCCTTTTCATACACCACCGTGTTCGTTTCCGCGTCAATGAGCACCGCGTGCGCACTGTACAGCTCCAGATCCAGCGTGCGCGTTTCGTCCGTTTCCTGCGCATAGGCATAGGTCTTTTCCGCTGTCTGCCCAGCCTCCTCCGGTGCAGACGGCGCGTCCTGCGCCGGCCCTTCCGCATCGGGCGTTTGTTCCGGCGTTTGTGTCTGATCCGGCGTTCCCTCCGGCTGCACATCCGGCGTTTGCTCCGCCGCAGCCGCAGCCGCCGCGTCCGCGGTGTCCGTCTGTGCCGCGTCCGCCGCCGGTGCAATGGTCGTCTGTGTGCTGTAGCGCAGCATATGCACAAACAGCACCACTACGCCTGCCATTGCAAGCACGATCAGCGTGATGAGCGCCGCTGTTGTCAATTTCTTTGCAGAGTGTTCTTCGCCGGTCATGATATTGCTCCTTTGTGTTCTTTCATTTGTGCCATTGTATCACACTTGCGCCAGTTGACAAGGGCATACGCGGTTTTTCGCGGGGCAAAACAACGCCTGGCTGCGTTATCCTCGTTGGTGGGCGTCAGCCCACCTGCCTCGTCTGCCTTACCAGCCGCCGTTTATCCTCCGTGAAAAACTTCAAAGGACTTGCCGGCACGGCTGGGGCGTTGCCTGCAAGGCAGAGGACGCAGGCTTGCTGGCGCAAGTCAAGGACGATAACGCCGCAGGCGGCGTTCCAGCCGCGCCCGCAAGCGTGTGTGCCCTTGTCAACTGACGCTTTCCCGCCCAGAGCAAAGTGCACCGCAAAATCTTCAGAATTCTCAGGTTATTTCGGAATATTGCACAGATTCTACCGCCAGTAGAAGTGCTTTTTTCAATCGTAGAGCTGCCGCGCGCAAAGTTTTTGCGCAGAAATCTGGCATTTTGCACCGCGCGGATGTATAATGAACGCAGCTTAAGAGAAAGGACTACGCGCCATGAATCAGACTTATCAGATCTTCACCGACTCTTCCTGCGACCTGCCGCAGGAGCGTGCTGACGCCTACGGTCTACGCGTGCTGCCCCTCACCGTTCTCATGGACGGCAAAACCTACCGCAATGCGCTGGACGGCAGCGACATCGGCTTTTCCGAATTTTACGCCGCGCTGCGCAGCGGCAAGCCCGCCTCCACCAGCGCCGTGAACCCAGAGACCTTCCGTGAGGCCATGGAGGCCATCGTCAAAGAAGGGCTCGATATTCTCTACATAGGCTTCTCCTCCGGCCTGAGCACGACCTATCAGTCCGCCTGCATCGCCGCGGCGGAGCTGCGGGAGCGCTACCCCGCGCGCACCATCCTCACCGTGGACAGTCTGTGTGCTTCGCTTGGTCAGGGCCTGCTCGTGCACCTTGCCGTGCAGAAGAAAAACGAAGGCGCCTCCATTCAGGAGGTCGCCGACTATCTTGAGGCCACAAAGCTCCATCTCTGCCACTGGTTCACCGTGGACGACCTCATGTTCCTCAAGCGCGGCGGCCGCATCCCGGCCACCACCGCTCTGCTCGGCACCGCGCTGCAGATCAAGCCCGTCATGCACGTTGATAATGACGGCCATCTCATCAATGTCAGCAAGGCCCGCGGCCGCAAGGGCTCCATCAATGCCCTCGTAGACCGCATGGAACAAACGGCCATCGACCCGGCCTCCCAGACCGTTTTCATCAGCCACGGCGACTGCCTGGCCGACGCCGAATACGCCGCCGAACAGATCCGCACGCGCCTTGGTGTGCAGGACATCCTCATCAACTATGTCGGCCCCGTCATCGGCTCTCACTCCGGCCCCGGCACCCTCGCCATCTTCTTCCTCGGCGACCACCGCTGACCAAAACCCCGCCGCACAGTCCAAACTGTAC
>CAKTXB010000265.1 GCA_934630555.1 uncultured Oscillospiraceae bacterium | reverse complement strand
GCTCAATATACACGGCGGACTGCACGATGTAGACCTTAAAATTGCCAAAGCGCGCCATACGGCGGCGGACATTCTGCTTGAGTTTATCCTCAAACGTGCGGCGGTTTGCACCCTTCAGGACGATCTCGCCCAGCTTGAGCAGGAACATTTCTTTCATCATGGTTCTTCCTTATCCAAATATAAAGTATCGTACCGCGCGGTCATTCCGCGCTGAATTTGAATGAGCGGTACTGCACGGCCTCCGCGATATGCGCCGGGGTAATAGCGTCGCTGCCGTCCAGATCGGCAATGGTGCGCGCCACGCGCAGCACGCGGTCATAGCTGCGGGCCGTCATTTGCAGCCGGTCAAACGCCGAGCGCATGAGTGCGGCGCTGGCCTCGTCCAGCTTGCAGTACTCCCGCATCTGCTCCGGCAGCATCTGCGCGTTGCAGCGGGTGGAGTCCGGGCCAAAACGGTCGCGCTGCCGCGTGCGGGCGGCGTTGACGCGCTGCTTGATGGCGCTGGACGGTTCCGCTGGCGTGCGCTGGCGCAGATCGTCAAACTCCACGGCCGGCACCTCTACAATGAGATCAATGCGGTCCAGCATCGGGCCGGACACACGGCCAAGATATTGCGAAACCGATGCCTGTGTGCAGCGGCAGCGGCCGCTCGGGTCGCCGTACCAGCCGCATTTGCAGGGGTTCATGGCGCACACCAGCATAAATTCGCTCGGATACGTCACAGAGCCCTGCACACGGGAAATGGTGACCTTCCCATCCTCCAGCGGCTGGCGCAGCACCTCCAGCGCGTCGCGGTGAAATTCCGGCAGCTCGTCCAAAAATAAAACGCCCTTGTGTGCCAGAGAGATCTCCCCCGGCTTTGGCGGCGCGCCGCCGCCGGACAGCGCCACGGCGGAGACCGTGTGGTGCGGACTTCGGAATGGCCGGGCCGTGACAAGCGGGTGCCGCGCATCCAAAAGTCCAAGCACGGAATAAATCTTCGTGACCTCCAGCGCCTCCGCACGGGAAAGGTCGGGCAGAATGGACGGCAGCCGCTTGGAAAGCATACTTTTGCCCGAGCCCGGCGGGCCGATGAGCAGAATATTGTGTCCACCCGCGGCGGCAATTTCCAGCGCGCGCTTCACATTCTCCTGCCCCATGACGTCGCGGAAGTCCGGCATGGGGCGCTCCGCCTCCTCAGGCCGCCAGGACTGCGCCGGCGTGAGCGGGGATTCGCCGCGCAGATGCTCGATCAGCTCGCGTACCGACGAAACGCCGTAAACGGTCAGACCGTCCGCCAGCGTCGCTTCTGCCGCATTTTGCGCGGGCACGAACAGCGTTTGGATACCAAGCTCGCGCGCAGCCAGCGCCATGGGCAGCACGCCGCTCACGGGACGCAGTGTGCCCTCCAGACTGAGTTCGCCCAGAAACGCGCACGTCTTGTCCGGCTCTTTGATAAAGCCCGATGCGCTGAGGATCCCCAGCAAGATCGGCAGGTCATAGAGCGTGCCGGCCTTTTTGGTGCCTGCTGGGGCAAGATTCAGCGTGATGCGGCTGACCGGAAACTTAAAGCCGCAGTTTTTGATCGCCGCACGCACACGCTCACGCGATTCCTTCACGGCGGCGTCCGGCAGACCAACGACCTCAAAGCCGGGCAGGCCGGTCGTGATGTAGCATTCCACCTCGACCTCATAGCCGCCGATGCCCTGAATGCCAAGCGAGCGAATATGGCTGAACATACCGTATACCTCCCGCAAACAGTTTTTTATATCATACCGCATCCGGCGTCAAAAACCAACCGTTAAATTAAAAATGTGTCTAAAATCCGTATGCAGGCGCTTTCCAGTCGCCTGTGTCGAAACTTGCGCGCCGGAGAAGGAATTTTCATTTACAATACAAAAAAATTGTGTTATAGTGAAGCCATGCGATTAAATTACTAGGAGGTAATTGGAATTGGCTCGTAAGTTCAAAACAATGGACGGCAACA
>CAKTXB010000264.1 GCA_934630555.1 uncultured Oscillospiraceae bacterium | reverse complement strand
ATGTGGTCCAGCGTTTCCAGCACCACGATCCCCAGCGTCAGCACCACACACGAAACCGCGAATGGCTTGCCCAAGTCGTATCCGTTTTTATAGTGCATGGGTAAAAACGTCCGATTGAACAGCCCCAACAGCAGCGCGCCAAAGCCCAAAAACGCGCAGTTGGCTTCAATGCCCACGGCGTTGTTCACGCCATACCGCGCCCGCAGCAGCATAAACGGCACGCAGCACACCAGCTGTAACAGCTCGATCTGCACCACTGTCCACACGCGCGCCCACACGATCTGCCGCTTCGTCACCGGCAGCAGAAGCATATACGCAATATCCCGGTTCTCCCGCGCCGCCTGAAACCAGAGGAATATCCCCAGTGTCGTATAGAAAAACGTCACGTAATACGGGTAATTCGGCACAAGCACCAGCGCGCTCAGCGCCAGAAACAGCAGCGGCACCGGCAGCATGGAGAGTCTCCATTCCTTACGCATCATCGCACGCATGGCGTATCCCCCGTTCCAGAAATACCATGATCTGTTCCAGCGTTGCCGGCTGCACCGCGCACCCTGCGGCCAGCGCCGCGTCCTTTGCGGAAAGCAGCCCTTCAAATTCCCCGTGATGCTCCCGGCAGCCGGTCATGGCTGCCGCCAGCGCCGGTGTCAGCTGCGCCGCCGTGCCGCGCGCCACACAATACTGCCGCAGCAGCTCCTCCCGCGCGCCGCAAAGCGTCACGCGCCCGTTTTGCAGCAGCGTCACTGCGTCCGCGCAGTGCTCCAGGTCAGATGTGATGTGTGTGGAAAACAGGATCGTCGCCCCCTGCCCGGCCAGCTGCAAAAATATTTCCAGCAATTCATCACGCGACACCGGGTCAAGCCCGGATGTCGGCTCGTCCAAAATCAGCACCTCCGCCTTGTGCGAGAGCGCCAGCGCCAACTGAAATTTTACCTTCATGCCCTCCGACAGCTCACAAACGCGCTTTGTTTCATCCAGCGCAAACCGGCGCAGATACTGCGCATATGCCGCTGCATCCCAATCCGGATAAAACGCGCGCGTCACTGCCGTGATCTGCCCCAGCCGCTTGCGGGGATAATACCCCGCTGTGCCGGACACATAGCCAATGCGTCTGCGAATATCCAGCTCCTGCGTGGCCATGTCCATGCCAAGCAGTTTGATTTTTCCAGTATCCGGCTGCACGATGTGCAAAAGCGCCTTGAGCGTCGTGGTCTTGCCCGCGCCGTTGCGGCCAATGAGGCCCATGATCTTCCCGCGCGGCACATAGAACGACACATCCTCCAGCCGGAATGCAGGATATTTTTTACAAAGCCCCTCAATCTGCAGCGCATCCATCGTCATCCCGCTCCTTTGCCAGATCCCACAGCCGCTCCGGCGCAGCCAGTGAGGCTTCGCTCACCAGCGCAATGCCCCGCTTTTTGTCAGCCATCAGCAGCAGCTGGTCGCCGGGCTGAATGTCAAACAGTTCCCGTGCACCCTTGGGGATCACGATTTGGCCCTTCTCGCCCACCCGGACGAGGCTTAGAAATTTTCCTTTTGGATATTGCAGTGACATGGTGGTTCTCCCTTCGTTGTAATAGTATAACTTTTCTTACTTAGTATAACATTGTTTTGTAGCTTGTCAAGATAGGAGATAGCTTCATCGGCAGGCTTGCGCCCGTCACCGCTTTTTGCTGGTCGCACCTGCGGTGCGGGGGCACCGTTTTTTCCTCAGTGTTTGCAACACTGCTCCTGTGCCTCCGGCAGATTTGCCATAGTCGGCAGGCTAGCGCCCGTCACCGCTTTTGCTTATCGCCCCTGCGGTGCGAGGGCACCGCTTGTTCCTCGGTGTTTGCAGCACCGCAACCGTGCCTCCGGCGGCTGACTTTTTTCTGCCTTGCCAGAAAAAAGTCAGCAAAAAAGAGGCGCTTTAGGACGCGTGGACTTCTACCGCATTACCACTACTGAAGCCGCCAAATTTGTAACTAGTTGCAA
>CAKTXB010000263.1 GCA_934630555.1 uncultured Oscillospiraceae bacterium | reverse complement strand
GAAACGCGCTCCAGCGCCTCTTTTCTCCCCATTCTTTTCTGGCAAGGCAGAAAAGAATGGGCCGCCGGAGGCACAGGAGCAGTGTTGCAAACACTGAGGAAAAAACGGTGGGCGGGCGCAAGCCTGCCGACTATGGCAAATCCGCCGGAGGCACGGTTGCGGTGGTGCGGCCACCGGGGAACAAGCGGTGACTTCGCACCGCAGGGGCGATAAGCAAAACCGGTGGCGGGCGCTGGCCTGCCGCTCCCCCATTGTGACGTTTGGCACGCCAAAAATAAAAAACGCAGACAGCGTAGGCTGTCTGCGTTTTTCTTTTGGCTTTTAGCCGAACACGGCGAGGAGGAAACCGGCGGCGATGGCGGAGCCGATGACGCCTGCGACGTTCGGGCCCATGGCGTGCATGAGCAGGAAGTTCGACGGGTTCTCCTTCTGGCCTTCGATCTGCGACACACGCGCCGCCATGGGAACGGCGGACACGCCGGCAGAGCCGATGAGCGGGTTGACTGTGCCGCCGGAGAGCTTGCACATGACATTGCCGCCGAGCAGGCCGCCCGCGGTGGAGATGCCGAAAGCGACGAGGCCGAGAATGATGATCTTGATGGTCTCAAGACGCAGGAAGTTCGAGGCGACCATCGTTGCACCCACGGACGTGGAGAGCATGATGGTGATAATGTTCATCAGGGCGTTCTGCACCGTGTCGGACAGACGCTCGGTGACGCCGCACTCGCGGAAGAGGTTGCCCAGCATCAGGCAGCCGACCAGCGGCGCGGTGGAGGGCAGGAGCAGGATGACAAAGATGGACACGATGATCGGGAAGAGGATCTTCTCGGTCTTGGTGACCTCGCGGGTCTGGACCATCTTGATCTGGCGGTCCTTCTTGCTCGTGAGCAGCTTCATGATGGGCGGCTGGATGAGCGGGATGAGGGCCATGTACGAGTACGCCGCGATGGCGATGGCGCCCAGCAGCTGCGGGGCGAGCTTGTTGGTGAGGAAGATGGCCGTGGGGCCGTCAGCGCCGCCGATGATGCCGATGGAGGCAGCCTCCGGGCCGGTGAAGCCGAGGAGGATGGCGCCAAAGAAGGCGACGAACACGCCAAGCTGCGCCGCTGCGCCGAGCAGCAGGCTCTTGGGGTTGGCGATCAGGGGGCCGAAGTCGGTCATGGCGCCCACGCCCATGAAGATGAGCGAGGGGTACAGGCCGGCCTTGACGCCGATGTAGAAGATGTCGAGCAGGCCGGCGTTCGACAGAACGTGGCCGTAGCTGTGATAGTACGGGCTGGTGGAATCGAGGAAGGCATCCCAAAGCTCCGGATGATACAGCGCGTTCGTGGCGTTGAGCTCCGCCGTCTGGCTGGTGAAGTAGCTGACGTTGGCAAGCAGGCAGCCGAAGGCAATGCCCACGAGCAGCAGCGGCTCGAACTTCTTCACGATGCCGAGATACAGCAGCACGCACGCGATGACGATCATGACAAGGCTCTTCCAGCCGTCGCCCATAAAGAACGCTGCGAAGCCGGATTCGTTGACCAGCTTCATCAGGGTCGCGCCTACATTAAATCCCATATTCGCGCCCCCTTATGCCAGAACGACCAGCGGAGCTCCCGTATCCACGACCGATCCCTTGCTGGTTGCGACCTGCGCCACAACACCGTCACGCGGGGCGAGAATTTCGTTTTCCATCTTCATGGCCTCGAGGATGAGCAGGATGTCGCCAGCCTTGACGCTGTCGCCCTGGCTGCAGTTGACCTTGAGGATGTTGCCGGGCATGGGCGCGGCGACGACTTCGCCGGCGGCAAGCGCGGCGGCAGCCGGAGCAGCCGGTGCGGCAGCGGGCGCGGGGGCTGCGGGTGCGGCGGCCGGTGCGGCGGGCGCGGGGGCATAGGCTTCATACTCGTCTACGAGCATGGCCTTCTCTTCATCGACCTCGACCTCATAGGTCTTGCCGTTGAGGGTGATCTTATATTTCATAATCACTGGACCTCCTTGAT
>CAKTXB010000262.1 GCA_934630555.1 uncultured Oscillospiraceae bacterium | reverse complement strand
GCCTTATGACCGGCACGGGCGATAACAAGTTCTCTCCGAACGCGTCCGTCACCCGCGGCATGATCGTCACCATCCTTGCCCGTATGGACGGCGAAAAGACCGCCGGCACGCCGTGGTATGCCGCCGGCCAGAGCTGGGCCAAAACGAACAGCATTTCTGACGGCACGAACATGACCGGCACGCTCACCCGGGAGCAGCTTGCCGCCATGCTCTACCGCTACGCGCAGTACAAGGGCTACGACGTCGACACGACCAACGCCCTCACCGGCTATACCGATGCTGCCGCCGTCAGCGCCTACGCGCTCGATGCCATGCGCTGGGCAAACGGCATCGGCCTCATCCAGGGCCGCAATGGCCTGCTTGCCCCGCAGGGCACAGCCTCCCGTGCGGAACTGGCCACCATTTTGGATCGTTTCATGACGATCTTTGGATGATCCTATGACACACTGCTTTTCCCTCCGGGGCGCTTACAGCGCCCCGGACACGAAAACAGAATAAACAGAAAACAGCCAGGCGGGCGACCGAAAAATTTTTCCGCGCCCGCGTGGCTTATCTGTGTTTTTATGCTATAATACACACTGCCTGAAAACGCAGATAAACCACGCATCCTGACAGACCATGACGAAACGGCGCGCCTGCGCCGGGAACGGAACGATATGAAGCACTATCTAGAAACGCACCTCTGGCTGCGCCGCGCCCTCAGCGCTGTGCTCAGCCTGGCTCTCATTGCCGCGCTCCTGCTGCCGCTCTTTGGCCGCACGGCTGCCGAACCGGAAAATCCCATTCTTACGGCGCACGCGCAGGACATTACCGTCCTGCAGTCCGGCGGCGGCACCAAGGACGCCGCTGGCGACGGCGCCGGCAGCCAGACCGAGTACGACCAGACCGCCGCCCCCGAAGATGGCAGCGAGGAAGCCCCCGACGAAGACCCTGCCCCGGAAGAGCCCGATACCACCGAGCAGCCCCAGCCGGACCCCCAGCCCGACACCGCCCCCGATTCCGGCGACGAGCTTTCGCAGGAGGGCGAGGCCGAGGAGCAGACCGACCCCATGGCCCTTGACGTGTCCGCCGTCCTCACGTGGTATAAATACGGCAAAAACGCGGCTACCGTTGTCTGCAGCTCCGGCCGCCGCGTCGGCCGCCGCATCCTGACTGCGCAGCTGCCCGACGGCCGCCTGCGCTACGCCGTCAGCCTCACGGGCCTTGACGCGGAAAATGCCGAGATCACCGACGTTCGCTTTGCCGAAGAAAACGCTCGCTCCCGCGCAGTCGATACCCGCGGCACGCAGACCGTCACGCTCCCGGACGCTGCCGAAACACGCAGCTATGTCTTTACCGTTGAAGCCGAGGCCCGTCAGAAAACTGCCGAAGGCTGGGTCACCGAGACGCTCGACTTCGCGTTCGTCCTGCATATCGAAAACGACCTTGATCTCGACCTGCGCCTCACGTGGGATACCAGCGCCGGTACAGACTATGCCCTCTGTACGGCCAATTCCGCTGCCTCCGGCACCGTCCGCGGCGAACAGCTGCTGGAAAATACGTTCCGCTACCAGCTTGCCCTTGCGGGCGATGCGGCAGACGATGCAGAGCTGCTGTCCGTGGAATACTGGCCTGCCGGCGCAGCCGCGCAGAGCATTTCCGAGTCCGGCGAGATCCTCATGCACGCCGCTGAAAACTCCGACCGGCAGATCTATCACATCTCCGCGCGCGCGCAGGTCGCGCAGGGCGACGCGGTGCAGACCGTGCAGTATACCTTCACCATCACCTATATCGAGCGGCCCTATGACCTGCAATTACAGTTTCTCTGGCGCGACATCACGCAAAAGCAGAACAACGTGACCTGTGAGCCGCAAACGCGCACGGCCGTCACCATTCGTGCCAATCAGCTCTCCGGCGGCAATCTCGACTATCAGTTCGCACTTGCCGGAAAGGACAAGGACGATGCTGAGATCGTGGCGGCTTCGTGCGACGAAGCGGCCATTGAC
>CAKTXB010000261.1 GCA_934630555.1 uncultured Oscillospiraceae bacterium | reverse complement strand
TCCTGAACACGAAGCTGCTCTACCACAAGGACGGCGGCGTGATGTTCTACCACATGGTGCAGAGCTTTCCGAAAGGTGCGGCGGTCGATCCCCGGCAGGCTCACGAAGCCGCGCGGCAGCTGGCAGAATGCTTTGACGGCTGCGAGGTGCTGGTCTGCACCCATGTAGACCGGGAGCACATCCACTCCCACTGCGTCATCAACTCCGTCAATTTCGACACCGGCAAAAAGCTGCACATGGCGAAGGAACAACTGCAAGAGTTGATGCGGCGCAATGACATGATCTGTCAGGAGATGGGCCTGCCGGTCTTTGAGCCGACCGCGCAGCAGGCCCGCGGCATGAGCGGTGCGGAATATCACACGGCGCTGAAGGGCCAAAGCTGGAAGCTGCGGCTCATGAACACCATCGACGAGTGCATGAAATACGCCGCCGACAAGGACGCCTTCGTTTCGCTGATGGAGTCCGAGGGCTACGCCGTCCGCTGGGAAAATGGGCGCAAGTACATCACCTACACCACACCGGACGGCATGAGATGCCGCGACAACAAACTACACGAGGAAAAGTATTGCAAGGAGGTCATGGAACATGAGTTCAGAATACGCGCAGAGCTCGTCAAGAGAAAACTCCGTCGATCAGCGGAAATCGATGGAGGAATTGAAGCGGATGAATCAGCCGAACAGCGCATCGGCAAATACACCGGTGCAGACGGTACAGCCCATCGTGATCCGATGCGATCTTCCGCAGGCGATGAACAAGCTGACGGAGCAGGCAGACGGAATGAATTGGGAACTGGAGGAGATTCGGAAAACGCTCCCCAGTCTGAGAACGCACATCGACCTGACACCGGTGCAGAACACACTGGTCGAGATACAGAGATCGCTGACCGAGATGAACAAGCTGCTGGAACGGGTTGGGAAGCTGAGCGAGCGGTATTCCTGCAAATGGATTCGGTGGCTGCCGGATTTCAGTCTGCTCATAGCGATCAAGTGGATCATGCTGGTGACGCTGCTCGGTTCGGTGGCGCTGGCGGGGTGGTACAGCGCGGCGAAGATCCTCAGCCTGTTTCCATGACGCCCCTGCTGCGTACCAGCGCGGCGGGGCTGGCAACACTCGGCCTGCTGCTGGACGAGGAAGGAGGCGATGCCGAAGAGCAGCGTCGGCGCATCGAGGCCAGGATCGCCGCGGAGAACTTCGGCGCAGTGGTCGGACTCGCGGCAGGCGCGATTATCGTGGCAAAAGAAAAGCACGACGAACACGCCGCGCAAAAAGGACAGGAAGAACAATCACATGAGCAAACGATGGGAGGGATATAAATGGCAAGCATCAGGAAATTAGACGAACGGCGATATAAAATTACGATCAGTAACGGCTATCGGCCCAACGGCAAAAAAATCTGCATGGCAAAAACGATTCAGGTCCCAGCCAGTGTTCCCAAGCGCGGCATTGGGCAGTACGTCGCCCATACTGCCGAGGAGCTGGAACGAAGTTTCAAGACCGGCTATGCAGAAGATGGTAAAATGACCTTCGAGGAATTTGCCACCCGCTGGCTGAAACGACAGACGAAATATGCCCCCAGCACCATCGCTACTTACCAACGAATGTTGGAGGTAGTCTATCCTATGATCGGCAGCATCCGTCTGAACAAGCTGCGGCCTTTAGCGTTGGAGAATATGCTCTCCGAGCTGCGCAAGCGCAAGTGCCATGGCAAGCCGATCCACGAGTCCACGGCACAGCGATACCTCACCGTGGTTTCCGCCGTGCTCAGCGATGCCAAACGCAATGAGATCATTGAGAAAAATCCTGCGCGAATGTTAGACCTTCCAGCACTTCAGCGCACAGTACAGCGTATCCCGTCACCGAACGAGATTCAAAGGCTGCTGGATGCACTGGCAAGAGAGCCGCGGCACTACCGCCTGTTCTATCTGCTCTCCATGTACACCGGCTGCCGCCGGGGCGAGCTGTGCGCTCTGCAATGGTCGGACTTCACCGGCACGCA
>CAKTXB010000260.1 GCA_934630555.1 uncultured Oscillospiraceae bacterium | reverse complement strand
GTCCGTTTCCGCAAGGAACTACGTCTGCCCTGCTCGCCAGAGCAACACGCCAAACTTGCAAGTTGTTGCCTCAGAACAAGTGCCAACAATCCCCACAGCTCAAAAGCCAAGAACTCTTTCCCATTTTCGCCGGAACTGCCGTCACTAAGAACCAACTTCCAGCCAAGCACGGGCAACAGCGCAGCGCTTTGCCCCGCAGCAATCACGAAACAGCTCTAGCTCGCGCCTTCGGCGCAATCGCACGGCAGTGCCATCATCGCGTTTTGCCGAACGCACCTGCAAGTTTCAGCCCCGGGGATAATCCAAAAAGGGGGCCCGCAGGCCCCCTTGTGGCCGTTGGGGGATCGTCAAGGGGGCCATTCGGAAGGCCCCCTTGACCGCCTTTCTTTACACCGCCGGCGGCGCTTTCTTTCCCCGCGGGAAAGAAAGGGGGGCCGAGCCGCCCCCCTGGTAGGCACTGCCAGAATAAAATGCAAAAACCAAAGGTTTTGCAAAGCAAGGGGTACCGGGGCGAAGCCCCGTAAAACCCCCGCCCAATCTGTAAGGTTGCAAAAACAAAGCCCCGCTCAATGCCCCCCGCCGGCCATCATTTTGATCCCATGCCCCAGTGCCGGCAGCACCGCCGCCAAATTCTCCGCCGCACCCTTTTCCGAGCCCGGCAGATTGACCATCAGCGTACTGCCCCGCGTGCCGGCTGCGGCGCGGGAGAGCATCGCGTGCGGCGTGATCTTCAGGCTCTCCACCAGCATTGCCGTCGGGATGGCCGGGATCTCGCGTTCCAGGATCGCCCGCGTTGCCTCCGGCGTCACGTCGCGCGGCGACAGGCCCGTGCCGCCTGTCGTCAGCACCAGATCCAGCCGCTTCTCGTCGCTGCAAAGCAGCAGCTGCTGCCGGATCTTTTCCACATCATCCGGTACGATCGCCGTATATACGACCTCGTAGCCCGCCTCCGTCAGCATCCGGCAGAGCCGCGGGCCGCTCGTATCCTCCCGCAGGCCCTGCGAGCCAAGGTCGCTTACCGTGATCACTGCCGCTGTGTATGCCATCGCTCATCGCTCCTTTCCGTCTTTACCCGCGCCAGCCCAGCGCCGCCGAGATCATCTCGCCCGCGCGCCGCACCGCCGCAATGGCCGCCTCAAATTCCGCGCCGTGGACACTTCGGAACATTCCAATGACGCCCACGGTGTACTGCACCGCACCGTCCACCCGCCGTACCGGCGCGGAGATGGACCGCAGACCGATCTTATACTCGCCATTCTCCACGGCGTACCCGTCCGCGCGGATCTGCTCCAGCTGCTGCAAAAGCTGCTCCGCGTCCGTCATCGTGTGCGGTGTGAACGCCGTCAGCTCCTGCTGCGAAAGCACCCGCCGCGCCTGCTGCGCGTCCATCGCCGCCAGAAAAATTTTTCCCTGCGACGTGCAGTGCAGCGGCAGCCGCGCCCCGGTGTCCGATACCACGCGCAGATCATCCCGCGCCTCCGCCTGGTCAATGGTCATGACGCTCCGCCCCTCGCAGATGGACAGCATGGCCGACGCGCGCACCTCCTCTGCCAGATGCTCCATATACGGCCGCGCCACGGCCGAAATATCCCACGACCGGCTCACGCGGCAGCCCAGCTCAAATACGCCCAGCCCCAGCGTATACCGCCCGTCCGCCTGCTGCGCCACCATGTCATAGTCGCGCATCGTGGCAAGCAGTCCAAATGCCGTGCTCTTCGGGATCCCGGTCTGCTCGGTGATCGCCTTCAGGGATAAAGCGCCCGCACTGCGGCCGAGCAGGGTCAGGACGTCCATTGCCTTCGCAACGGAGCGGATCGTATTGCCATCTGCCATGGGCTCTCCTCCTTGCGCCGCAAGGCGCGGTGTTTTTCTTGGCACTGAAGGTGCCTCCGGCGGATTTGCCGAAGTCGGCAGGCTAGCGCCCGTCACCGTTTTTGCCCCGGTGGCCGCGCCACCGCAACCGTGCCTCCGGCGGCTGACTTTTTTCTGCCTTGCCAGAAAAAAGTCAGCAAAAAAGAGGCGCTTTAGG
>CAKTXB010000259.1 GCA_934630555.1 uncultured Oscillospiraceae bacterium | reverse complement strand
CGGCGACGTACACGCCGCCGCCGAAAATGATCCGAACTTTTTTCGCGCCTGCGGGCGCGAACTCTGCGAGGCTTTTTGATAAGCATATCCGCCGGCGCGATGCAGCGCCGGCGGTTTTTGGATGCAGCGCGCACGTGCCGGCAATATAGGGCCGTTTGCTTGAGTAACCGCTGATTCAATCGCCTGCGGCCATCAGCGGGTCTTTTGCCCCAACTGTGCAGTTCGGAAAACGCGAAATACATACAGTATTCCTGCGTTTTTCAAACTTTCATTTGGGTCAAAATCTCTCGCTGACGGCTCTTGCCGATTGAATCATCGGTTACTTGACAGCCCGGCGCATCTGTGAGAAAATTGCCGCAGAAAAAAACGGAGATGTAAGATGATGCGAGCGAATTATCACACGCACACCTATCGCTGCCGCCACGCGGGGCAGTGGCAGGACGCGGAATATGCTGCGGCCGCGCTGGCGGGCGGCTATCAGGTGCTCGGCTTTTCTGACCACACGCCATGGCCGTATCATTCCGGCTATGTGAGCGGCGACGAGCGGATACCCATGGATGCGCTGGAGGATTATTTTGATTCCATCACGGCGCTGCGGCGGCAGTACCGCGGAAGGCTCACGATGTATGTGGGGCTGGAGTGCGAATACTTCCCGGACTATATGGACTGGCTGCGGGAGCTGCACGCGCGCACGGACTATCTGATCTTGGGGAACCACTTTTATAAGACCGATGAATTCGGCGCACCGTATTTTGGCGTGACGACCACGGCGGCGGATATTCGGCGGTATCTGGATATGACGCTTGCGGGGATGCAGACGGGCCTGTACCGTTATCTGGCGCACCCGGAGCTGCCTGTGGCGTGCTATCCGGCGTTTGACGAGGTGTGTTTGGACCTGTCACGGCAGATCTGCCGGGCGGCGAAGGCACTGGGGCTGCCGCTGGAGTATAATCTCATGGGCATGGCCAAGCGGGCGCGCGGCTATTACACGGACACTGTGGGCTATCCCGCGCCGGAATTCTGGCGCATTGCCGCCGAGGAGGGCTGTACGGCCATCATCGGCGTGGACGCGCATCGGCCCGTTATGCTGTCGGACACGGCGGCGTTTTGGGCGGCACGAGAATTTATACACAGCCTTGGGATGCCGCTTTTGGAGCAGCTGCCGGGGCTGGGGGCGGAGGAAACATGATGGAATACGGCAAGGTGTGCCTGCGGCGCGGCGAGGATGCACGTATCCGCGCGGGGGAGGACCGCATTTACGAGAACGAGCTGGACTGGGCTGACGATGTGTGCCGGACCGGCGATGTGGTGGACGTGCTGGACAGCCGGATGCGCTTTGTGGCGCGCGGGTTTTTCAGCCTTACATCCAAGATCGCCGTGCGCGTGCTGACGCGGGATGAACAGGAAGAGATCGACGAAGCGTTTTTTCGCACGCGGCTGGAGCGGGCATGGGCGTTTCGCCGGAGGCTTGGCTTTGCAGACAGCTGCCGTGTGGTGTTCGGCGAATCGGACGGGCTGCCGGGGCTGACGGTGGACAAGTACGGCGACTATCTGTCATTTCAGATCGTGTCGAGCGGGATGGAGCGGCAGAAGACGCTACTTGTCCGGCTGCTGTGCGAGCTGCTGCGCCCGCTGGGCATTTATGAGCGTGATGCGCTGGCCGTGCGCGAAAAAGAGGGCCTTGCGCCCGCGAGCGGCTGCGTGTGGGGCAGCGTGCCGGAGCGGCACATCGTGCAGGAGCACGACGCCAAAATGTTCGTGAGCATCCCGAACGGCCAGAAAACGGGGCATTTTCTGGACCAGCAGGAGAACCGCGGCCGCATCCGGCCCTATTGCGCGGGCGCGGAAGTGCTGGATCTGTGCTGCTGCACGGGCGGGTTTTCCATCCACGCGGCGCTGTATGGCGCGGCGCGGGTAGAGGCCGTGGACGTTTCAGAGCAGGCGCTGGCGCTGGTGCGCGAAAACGCCGCGTTGAACGGCGTGGCGGACAAGATCACGACCACGTGCGCCAATGTCTTTGACCTTGCGCGGGCGTATGCTGCCGCGGGGCGGCAGTATGATCTGGTCATCTGTGACC
>CAKTXB010000258.1 GCA_934630555.1 uncultured Oscillospiraceae bacterium | reverse complement strand
GCTCTGCGCACAACGGACTACATCACCAGCACGCACCGCGGCCACGGCCACCTGATCGCCAAGGGCGGTGACATCACCAAGATGTTTGCAGAGCTGTATGGCAAACAGGACGGCTACTGTAAGGGCAAGGGCGGCTCGATGCACATTTCCGACATGGATCTCGGTATTCTGGGTGCGAACGGCATCGTCGGTGCGGGTATTCCCATTGCTGTCGGCGCGGCGTTCGCCTGCAAGTATAAGGGTCTTGACAGCGTGGCGCTCAGCTTCTTTGGTGATGGCGCTTCCAACCGCGGCACGTTCCACGAGGGGCTCAATATGGCAGCCGCCTATCAGCTGCCCGCTGTGTTCATCTGTGAGAACAACCACTACGGTATTTCGGTTTCGCAGGATGTGAGCACCTCGGTAGAATACATTGCTGACCGCGCTGCGGCGTACTCCATGCCCGGCATCACGGTGGACGGCAATGACGTCATCGCCGTCTATGAGGCGGCCAGTCTTGCCATTGAGCGTGCGCGCAATGGAGAAGGTCCATCGCTTGTGGAATGCCTGACCTATCGTCAGATGGGCCACTTTGTCGGCGAGCCGGACCGTTACCGCTCTGAAAAGGAAAAAACAGCCGGACTCGCGTCCGACCCGATCCCCCGCTTTGAAAAGAAGATGCTGGAGGCCGGCTTTACGCAGGAGGACCTCAAGAAAGTACAGAATAACATCGACGCGCAGATCGCTCAGGCGGTCAAGGACGCGGAAGCCGCGCCCTATCCCCCGGTGGAAGCGCTGCTCACAGATGTTTACGCGGATTAAGGAGGTTCACGAATATGAGTAAGATCACTTTTGGCATGGCGCTGCACGACGCCATGGAAGGCGAAATGCGCCGCTGCCCCGATGTGTATCTCGCGGGCGAGGATGTTGGTTTCTATGGCGGCGACTTTGGTGAAGACCGCGGCCTGTGGGCGGAATTCGGCCCGCAGCGTGTGGTGGACACCCCCATCAGCGAAACGGCCATCATTGGCCACGCTGTCGGCTCGGCTGCGCTGGGCCTGCGCCCCATCGTAGAACTGATGCACATGGATTTCATCGGCGTTGCAATGGATGAGATCCTCAATCAGGTCGCCAAGGTGCGGTATATGTATGGCGGCAAGGCTAAGACCGCCATCGTCATTAAGACGAACAGCGGTGCGGGCGTCGGCGGTGCCGCGCAGCACTCGCAGCAGCTTGAAGCGCTGCTGGCTCACATTCCCGGCCTGAAGGTCGTCATGCCGTCGAATCCGGCAGACGCCAAGGGCCTTATGACCGCGGCAATCCGCGATGAGAGCCCGGTCGTGTTCATCTCGCACAAGCTGCTTTTCGCCCAGAAGGCAGAAGTGCCCGAGGGCGAGTACATCGTGCCCATCGGCAAGGCGAATGTCGTTCGCAAGGGCAAGGACGTCACGATCGTTTCGTGGT
Organism: uncultured Oscillospiraceae bacterium; assembly: GCA_934630555.1. GTDB lineage: Bacteria > Bacillota > Clostridia > Oscillospirales > Oscillospiraceae > CAG-170. Next base: position 641 of record CAKTXB010000258.1, on the reverse strand, counting down.
CTAAAATGGTACAGGACGCCACGGCAGCCGCTGAAAAGCTGGCCGCGCAAGGCATTGACGCTGAGGTCATCGACCTGCGCACCATCAAACCCATGGACGAAGAAACTGTGCTCAAGTCTGTGCGTAAGACCGGCCGCCTGATCATTCTGCACGAGGCCGTCCGCACCGGCGGTTTTGGCGGCGAAGTGGCAGCCCGCGTGGCCGAGAAGGCATTTGACGCACTCAAGGCGCCCATCGTGCGCGTGACCGCGCCAGACTGCCCCATCCCCATGACGCCCATTCTGGAAAAGGCATATCTGCCGAACCCGGATAAGGTCGTGGAAGCGGTGCTCAGCGTCATGAAACAGTAAACCTCAAATGTTCTGCAAACAGGAAAAGGAGATCATACCATGCGAGTAGAAGTTCTGATGCCGAAGTTCGGCATGACCATGGAAACCGGCGTCGTCAGCGAATGGCTGAAAAAGGACGGCGAAACCGTCGTGCTGGATGACAGCGTGGCGACTATTGAATCCGACAAGATCGTCAATGAGGCAAAAGCCCCGGCGGCCGGTGTATTCCACCCGACTGCAGAGCTCATGGACGACATTCCCTGCGGCCAGCCCATCGGCTATATTGAAGCCTGATCCCACTGCCCCACGAAA
>CAKTXB010000257.1 GCA_934630555.1 uncultured Oscillospiraceae bacterium | reverse complement strand
GTGTACGTCGCCGAAAATACTTTACAGTCCACAAGTGTGGAATTTTTGCGCCAAAGGCGCAAAAATTATGCGCGCAGCGGACTGCAAGCCTTCTCAAACGCGGACCCAGCGCAGCGGTTCGCGTTTGAGAGCGTGTCAAAAATACTTTTTTGACACGCTTAAGCGGAGGCTGCGGCCTCCGCTTTTTTGCGGGGATGCGCTATTTTGCATTCTGACAGAATGTATGCGTCTGGTTGCGCTGCGGCAAAAGTTTTTTGCGGAGGGCGATCTCCATTTATTTTATATTGCAGTTATGCTTTCCATGATATATAATAATAAAAAATGGGCGGCGCGAGCTGCAAAAAGGAGTGGGGCGAAGCGTGAATACACAGCATTTACAGTACGTTGTGGAAATTGAGCGGACACGGTCTATTTCGCAGGCGGCGGAAAACCTGTTTATTGGGCAGCCGAACCTCAGCCGCATTCTGCATGATCTGGAAAAGACGCTGGGGTTCCGTATTTTTGAGCGGACGAGCCGCGGCGTGCGGCCAACGGAGCGCGGGGCGAAGTTTTTGCAGCACGCGCGCGGGGTGCTGCGCGAGATGGAGTATATTGAAGCGCTCGGGCCACGGCACGCGGTGCGCAACCGGCTGCGGGTGTGTCTGCCGCGCTCGGCGCGGTTGTTTGATCTGACGGCGGAATATCTGGCAGGCATCAGCACGCCGGGGGATCTGGAGATCACCATCCGCGAATGTCACGCGCGGCAGGCGCTGCAGATGCTGACGGCTGGTGAGGCGGAGCTGGGCGTGATCCGGTTCCGGTCGGAATATCTGGATTATTTTGATGAGCAGACGGCGGACCGTGAGTTCAGCTTTCAGGTGCTGCGGCGGTTTAAATATGAGGTCGTGCTGCCGCGCGATCATCCGCTGGCCAAGCGTGAAGTGCTGACGGCGGGCGCTTTGGAGGAATATCCGCAGATCTTACACGGTGACGCGCAGCGCGCGCGTGCACGGGCGGAGGACGCGGGGCGGAAAACGGTGTATACCGTGGACCGCATGGCGCAGTTCCAGCTTTTGCAGACCCTTTGGGGCGCGTACACCTGGATGGCGCCGCTGCCGGAGCAGTATTTGCAGCGCTGGGGGCTGGTGCAGCGACCGTGCGAAGACAATACGACGGTGTATCAGGAGGCGCTGGTATATAACCCGCAGTACGCTATGACGGATATTGAGGCCGGATTTGTTCAGCATATTATCCGCGAATTTCGAGCGTGAATACGTATATCAAAAATGATATAGAAAAAATGTGAAAAGCATTTCTTTTTTTCGCATGGATTCGATATAATTTTTCCAGAGGAACGCGCCTGACCGCCGCGCACCTTGAGAGCTTGAAGGCGGATCATCATTGAATCGAAAAGGACGGTAGTAGACTATGAGCAAGATTTCTGTTATCGGCGCGGGCAGCGTCGGCGCGACCATTGCCAACGACCTTATGATCCAGGGCATTGCCTCGGAAATCGTTCTGGTAGACATCAACAAGCAGAAAGCCTTTGGCGAGGCGCTTGACATTTACCAGGGCGCTCCGTTCTGCTCGCCGGCCATTGTGCGCTCAGGCGATTATGCAGCGACGGCGGACTCGGACATTGTGGTCATCACATCCGGTATGCCGCGCAAGGCGGGCCAGTCGCGTCTGGATCTGGCGCAGGCCAACGTCAACATCATCAAGGACATTGCACCGCAGGTGGTGAAGGAAGCCCCGAATGCCATTTATATCATCGTTTCCAACCCTGTGGACGTGCTGACGTACGTGTTCCACAAGATCTCCGGCCTGCCGGAGCGGCAGATCATCGGTTCAGGCACGATCCTGGACACGAGCCGCTTGCAGTCGGAGCTGGCGAAGATCTTCCGCATCAGCCCGAAGAACGTGCACGCGCATGTGTATGGCGAGCACGGCGACTCGTCGTTCGTGCCCTGGTCGCTGGTACATATTGCTAACAATCGTATTGACGCTTATAAGGAGAATTCTCCCGACAGCACGCGGATCGACTGGCATCATCAGTATGAGGAGATCGAGGAGTTTGTCCGCACGTCGGGCGGCCAGGTCATCAA
>CAKTXB010000256.1 GCA_934630555.1 uncultured Oscillospiraceae bacterium | reverse complement strand
TTCCAGAAGTAGGTGACGTGGCCGTATTTCTGTGTCTCGGACACCGCGTACTCGCGAATGCCCGCCTTGCACAAAACCTCGGTCAGCGTGTTCTTGATGACCGGCGGCTCCACAAGGTACTTCTGCGGGATGTGCAGGTCGCCGTCATATTCCAGCATACCGGCAAACAGCACGCCCGTGTAGTCGCCGCGGTCAAACTTGTCAAAGTCCTTGCGGTCAAACGCCAGCGAGATCTCCTGCGCGCGGTCGCCGCGGAAGTTAAACAGAATGACGCTGTCGCCGTTTTCGATTTTTGCAACCGGCCTGCCGTCCTTGGCCACCACGAACGGCAGCAGATCCTGGTCGATCATGCCGGGATTTTCGGCGCGATACGTTTCAATGGCTTCCCTGGCGCTTGCAAACTGCCGGCCCTCAGCCTGCACGTGCGTGCGCCAACCCTTTTCGACCATGCCCCAGTTCGCCTCATAGCGATCCATGGTGATGACCATGCGCCCGCCGCCGGACGCGATCTTGTATTCATGCTCCGCGTCGGAAAGCTCCGCCAGAACTGCCTCCAGCTGCGCCACATAGTCCAGCGCGCTCGTGGCCGGCACGTCACGGCCGTCCAGCAGAATGTGGCAGTACGCGCGCTTTACACCCTGCTGCCGCGCATGGCGCAGCATGGCGATCAGATGCGAAATGTTCGAGTGTACGTTGCCGTCGGACAGCAGACCGATGAAGTGCAGCGCCTTGCCGTTTTTCAGGCAGTTATCGGTCAGCTCCGTCCACGTTTTCGACGCGAACAGCGCGCCGTTTTCGATGGATTCCTGCACGAGCTTTGCGCCCTGCGAGTAGATCTGGCCGCAGCCCAGCGCGTTGTGGCCGACTTCGGAGTTGCCCATGTCGTCGTCGCTCGGCAGGCCGACCGCCGTGCCATGCGCCTTGAGCCACGTCATGGGGCAAGTTGCCATCAGTTTATCGAGTACCGGCGTTTTTGCCTGTGCAACAGCGTCGCCGCTGCCGCCATCGCCGCGGCCAACACCGTCCATGATCACCAAAACGATCGGTTTTTTCATTTGTAATACCTCCGAAAAAGATAATTTCCGCATTTGGCCTCATTCTACTACATTTTTCGGAATTTTACAACAGCCGTGCGTTATTTTTTCAGCCGTTCCACGTGCGACTCTGCCAGCGCCTGCACACCCGCAAAGTCCACGTGCGGGTTGTAAAGCGCCTCCAATTCATCATGCAGCCGCTTGGCCTCGGCAAGGATCGGGCAGGCCACAGCGCAGGCCGCCTGCAATTCCTCGTCCTCCGCCGCATCCTCCACGCGGTAGCACACGCCCGTATCCGGCAGGAAGAACCCCTCCGATTGCGCGGGCCGCAGCGGACTGCGCAGGTCGATCACACGCCGGCCCAGCAGCACCGCCGCCTCGGCCAGCCCCGCAAGCTCCTGCGCCGTGCCAGATTGTACGGCGGCGGGGAAGTGGTCGCACAGCCCCGTGCACGTGATGGCCCGCGCGAAGCGCGCTTCCGCGTGCTGCTGCCAGTCCTGCGGTGTCACCTCCGCGGCATACACCTGCAGCGCCGCATACGCCGCGCGATAGCGTGACTTGTAAGCGCTGTTCAGCGCCACGATCTGTGACAGCATGGGCCGTACCGCCGCTATATCATAGAACTGCCCCAGATCCAGATACGCGCCCGCCGCTGCCGGATATGCCACATCCATCACGTGCGGCGCGGTGCCGTCCATATACCCCACGCCCCACGCCGGCACGACCACACCGTCCAGCGACTGCGGGTCGCCCGAGCACCAAACGCGCTCCACCAGCAGCCCTTCGTCCTCCGCCGCTGCGGCGATGGCCTTCATAAACGTTGATTTGCCGCACCCCGGCCCGCCTTTGATGACCCACAAAAACCGCCCGCTGCGCGCCGGGCAGAAGCCGTCATAAAACGATGCAAACCCCTCGGCCGTGTTCCCGCCGAGAAAATACTCCGAAAACCGCTGCATAAAACGCCCTCCCAAACAAAAAATTCTGCCGTGTACATCCCTATGCACACGGCAGAAGCGATATGTCTGGAGCGTGTCAAAAAAGTATTTTTGACCCGCTTTCAAACGCGGACCGCTGCGCTGGGTCCGCG
>CAKTXB010000255.1 GCA_934630555.1 uncultured Oscillospiraceae bacterium | reverse complement strand
CAGCATGGAGCCCATCGTGGGCGACGCCTGCGGATACGCGCACAGATACAGGATGGAGCCAATGCCCGCCAGTGCCGAGCCAATGGCGAATGTAAATGAAATGGTCTTGTTCAGGCTGATGCCCATGAGCTGTGCCGCACCCATATCTTCAGAAACCGCACGCATGGCCTTGCCAAGGCGTGTTTTCTGCACCAGAAATGTCAGCGCCGCCATGGACACGACCGCGACGCCGATCGTCAGAATGGCTGCATAGCTGACCGTAGTGCTGCCGATGGTCAGGTTGCCGGGCACGATCACGTCCATGCTTTTGGTATCCGCACCGAACAGAAGCTGCGCGCCGTTTTCAAGCAAAAACGAAATGCCGATCGCCGTGATGAGCAGGCTCAAACGCGGCGCAGAGCGCAGCGGCGTATAGGCGACCTTCTCTATGACAACGCCCAGCAGCATGCTGACGATGACGGCCAGCAGCGCAGACACGATCGGATGCAGGTGGAACGCTGTCATGGCGTAAAAGGCGGTGTATGCACCAACCATGATAATATCGCCATGTGCAAAGTTCAGCAGCAGGATGATGCCGTAGACCATGCTGTAGCCCAACGCCACCAGGGCGTAGACAGAGCCGGTCTGCAGGCCGTTGAACAGCTGGGAGATTATAAGAGACACTTGCCTCACACCTTTCCTCTTTCTTGCGAACACCAGATGGCCGATCCCAAGTCTTGGGGGCAGCCATCTGATGTTCTCATATGATCTTTGATCTTCCGCGGCAGCGCGGAGGGGAGGAGCGCTCCCCTCTCGCGTACCGTGAAAAGTCAAATGAAATCAGCCACCGTGGAAAACCAAATGGAATTTCGCGCGGGGAATGCTGCCGGGATCAGATCAATACATTTCCTTGAAGACCTCTTGGCCACCGGTCAGCTCAATGATCGCAGCAGACTTGATGGGGTTGTTGTACTCATCAAACTTGTACGTACCGGTGATGCCCTTCAGCCCGTCAACGTTCTTAATAGCGTCGATGACAGCCTGCTTGTACTCTTCCGTACCAGCCTCAAGGCCGGCATCTTCCGCGGCCTGCAGGCCATAGGCCATCAGCATGGAGGCATCATAAGCGAGCGGTGCGAACATGTTCGGAACCTCTTCCACACCGAAGGTTTCGCAGTAGTCCTTCTCAAACTGCGCAACATCTTCCGTGCCAGGAGCATAGCCGGAGCAGTAGACAGTGCCTTCCAGGTCTTCCGCCGTTGCATAATCCTTCACAGAGCCGAAGCCGTCGCCGCCCATGAACTTGGACGTGCAGCCAGCCTGACGCGCCGCAGAAATGGCAAGGCCAGCCTCACCGTAGTAGATCGGGCAGAACACAACGTCGGGGTTCTTGCTGGCGATGTTGGTCATCTGCGCCTTGAAGTCCTTGTCGCCGGTGGCGAACGCCTCGGACGCGACGACCTCCAGGCCGATCTGCTCAGCCTTCTCGACGAACGCGTTCATCAGGCCCTCGGAGTAATCGCTGCCGGTCTCATAGAACACAGCGGCGGTCTTTGCGCCCAGAACGTTCACGGCGTAGTCCGCCATCTTTTCGCCCTGATACGGGTCAATGAAGCAGGCGCGGAACACATTGGTGCGGACCTCGCTGCTGGGATCGTCCGGGTCGATGACCGTGACGCCGGAGGCGGTGGCAGAAGCGGTGATCTGCGGCATGTTGACCTCATAGGTGGCGTCGGCCAGCGCGATGGTCGCGCCGGTCAGCACGGAGCCGACCACAGCCGTGATGCCCTTGTCCATGGCGAGATTGAAGGCGTTGACAGCTTCCACGCCGTCACCCTTGTCGTCATACTCCATCAGGTTGACCTGCTTGCCGTTGATGCCGCCGTTGGCGTTCAGCTGGTCAAAGTAGAGCTTCACAGCGTTGCGGACGGGGATGCCGTACTGCGCATAGTCGCCGGTGGTGTTGCCGATGAAGGCGACATTGATCGTGCCTTCGCTGGCAGCAGGAGCGGCGGTCTCGCTGTCGGAGGCAGCTGCGCTGTTGTCGGTAGAGGCCTGCTCGGTCTGAGCGGCGTCATTGCTTGCTGCGGGGGTGGCCTTGTCGCCGGACGGGCAGCCTGCCATCATGGCAAAGAGCATGGCAACGACCAGAACAAAGG
>CAKTXB010000254.1 GCA_934630555.1 uncultured Oscillospiraceae bacterium | reverse complement strand
CTGATACATCGCCTGAAAATCCACCTGGTCGGCCCGGCTGCCCCACTGTACACGCTCCAGCACGGACTGCTCCAGCCATCCGGCCTCCACAAGCTGTTCCGGGTCAATAAGATACGGATTGCCCGCGAACGCCGAGAATGCCTGATACGGTGAATCTCCATATCCCGGCGGGTTGACGGGCAGGATCTGCCAGTAGCGCTGTCCGGCCTTTTTCAGAAAATCCACAAATTCAAACGCTGCCCGACCCATATTGCCGATGCCGTAGTCTGACGGCAGCGAGGTGATATGCAGCAAAATGCCGCTGCTTCGGTTCATCATGATGATTGTCCTCTATACAGTATTGCGAATGGTCACAGCTTCTGCACGCTCTCCCGCTGAAACAGTGAAAACGGCACGCTGAGGTGCCGCGCAGGCGCGCCGCGCAGCGCGTCCTGCAGCACCCGGAAGCCCTCCTGCGCCAGCAGCTGCGCCGACTGTGAAATCGTTGACAGCTGCGGCGTATAAAACCCGCCGATCTTCAGCCCGTCGTAGCCGATGACAGAAACATCCTCCGGCACACGCAGGCCGGCGTCCACCACGGCACGGATCGCACCGATGGCGATAACATCCGCCATTGCGAACACGGCCGTAATGTCCGGCGTCTCACGCAGCGCTGCCTGCATTCCGGCATAGCCGTACTCATAGCTGTAGCGCCCCGTGTGATAGTAGGTATCGGCGTCAAAGGTCAGCCCATTGCGCGCAAATGCGTCCACGCAGCCGTCAAAACGCTGCGCTGATGTATCTGAAAGCGCCCGGTCGCCGCCCAGCACTGCAATTTTGCGGTGGCCGCTTCGGATGAGATACTCCACCGCACACGCTGCGCCCTGCCGATCATTGGTGGAAACACTGGACAAGTTTTCAAACGGCAACCCGCTGGCATCGTTCGTCACTACAACGCCCGGCACGTTTATCTTTCCAAAGTCGGCCAGAAAGTTTGCATTCGTACCGCCCAAAAACATAATTCCGGCCGGCTTGCGTTCACGGCAGAACTTTACTGCGCGCAGCACCTCATTATCCACTTCGTCAATGAAATCGACCGCCAGCGAATGCGTTGTTTCCGCAAACAGCGTTTGCAGCTGCTCGACCATGGTGGCAAACAGCTCGTTCGCACGGCCCTTTACGATCACAAGCACCGCGTTGGAGCGCTGCTGCTTGAGCGATTGTGCGCTCTCGTTCAGTTCAAACCCATGTGCCGCCGCAATGGCCAAAATGGCCGTGCGCGCTTTTTCCGACACGTTCGGCTGGTTATTGAGCACGCGCGACACCGTGCCAAGCGAGTACCCGCTCTCGCGGGCCAGGTCCTTGATGGTCATGCCTCAGCCCTTGACTGCGCCGGCCGCAACGCCCTTGATGATGTGCTTCTGACATGTCAGATAGAACACCACGACCGGGATGATGGACAGCAGGATCAGGGCCATCGTTGCACCCAGATCCACCGTGCCATAGCTGCCGCGCAGATACTGGATATGAATGGGGATGGTCATATACTGCGTCCGGTCCAGCACCAGATACGGCAGCAGATAGTCGTTCCAGATCCACATGATCTCCAGCACGCCCACCGAGATGAACGTCGGCTTCATCATGGGCAGCACGACCTTAAAGAACGTCTGCGGCGCATTGCAGCCGTCAATGACCGCCGCCTCTTCAATGGAGCGCGGAATGGACTTTACAAAGCCCGTGAACATGAATACCGCAAGGCCCGCGCCAAAACCAAGATAGATGATGGGAATGGTCCACGGCGTGTTGAGCTTCAGCGTATCCGCCGTCTTGGACAGCGTGAACATCACCATCTGGAACGGCACGATCATGGAAAACACGCACAGATAGTACACAAAGCGGCAGAACACGCTACCCACGCGGGAGATATACCACGCCGCCATCGACGTGCAGATAAGGATGAGCGCCGACGAAAGCACCGTGATGATAAAGCTGTATGCAACAGACTTTAAGAACGGATAATCGCCGAAGGTCATGCCCTTGATATAGTTCTGCCAGTGCATGAAGGTCTGGCTGTTCGGGAAGGCGAAGGTATCGGTGTTGATGGAGGCGTTGCTCTTGAACGAGTTCAGCAGCACCAGAAAGATCGGATAGAGGTAGATGACGGTGATGACAACGAACACCGCCGTCAGGATGGC
>CAKTXB010000253.1 GCA_934630555.1 uncultured Oscillospiraceae bacterium | reverse complement strand
CCGGTGAGTCCCACGAGGACCTGCCCGAGATCGGCAGCGCTGCCGACCTTGTGACGAACAACGACTTCGTTGCCCGCGGCTACCTCATCATCCGCACGGCGCATGAGCTGGGCTGCGACACGTTTGTGCATATCTCGTTCCCGCGTCATATGTCCTATGAGACCATGAGCCGCCGCGTGGCCATCATGCAGGCTGCTTGTGAGGAATTCGGCATGAAGTTCGTGCTGGAGACTGCTCCCGACCCCACGAGTGACGTTGGTGTTCCGGGCGCACAGGCTTACATTCTGGAGAAGGTTCCGGAGTGGGTCGAGAAGTACGGCGAAAAGGCTGCTTACTTCTGCACCAACGACGCGCACACCGAGCCGCTGCTGAAGAGCCTGCTGGAGTACGGCGGCTACTTCATCGAGGCCGACCTGCCCTCCCCGCTGATGGGCTATCCCGGCGCGCTGGGTCTGGACCTGACGGAAGAGGCTGGCGACTTTGACAAGATCCTGGCCAAGGTCGAAAAGGCTGTCTGCGAAAAGGGCGGCGCTGGCCGCTTCGGCACCTGGGCTTACTCCTACGGCTACACCGTTTCCGCGGGCCTTGCGCAGCACGCGCTGAACGTCATCAACGGCGAGAGCGAGCTGTGCGATGTGGACGACATCTCCAAGGCGTTCACGAAGTACTCCCCGAAGGCGAGCTGGAACGGCTCGAACTACACGAACGCGGACACCGGCGTCAAGCTGGACAACGTGTTCCTCGTATATCAGGATACCTACATCATGGGCGACCCGGGCTTCTTCATGGGTTCGACCGAGATCGAAGTGCCTGAGAAGTACTTCACGCTGAAGTAATTACGCATAGGCTGAAGTAATTACGCATACGTTATAAATTCCGGCAGGGGGAGAACGATCTCTCCCCCTGCCGCTGTTTTAGGTAGGGAAAAACCATGACAAATAACAATCCTCCGCTGCTGGAGATGAAAAACATTCAGAAGGATTTCTACGGCAACCAGGTGCTGGAAGACATCAGCTTTACCCTGCGCGCCGGCGAGGTCATGGGTCTTGTGGGCGAAAACGGTGCAGGCAAGAGCACACTGATGCGGATCCTGTTCGGCATGACCATGATCCAGGAAACCGGCGGCTACGGCGGCGATGTGCTGCTGAACGGCGAGAAAGTGAACTTCCGCACGCCGCATGATGCGCTCACGGCCGGCATCGGCATGGTCCATCAGGAATTTTCCCTGATTCCCGGATTTACCGCTGCGGAAAACATCCTGCTCAACCGTGAGCCGCAGAAAAAGACTGTGGCGGCGCAGATTTTTGGCCCGCGTCTGAACACGCTGGACTATGCAGAGATGGACCGTCGCGCGGACGCTGCGATCGAAAAAATGGGCTTTGCGATCGACCCGCACATGGTCATCAGCCAGATGCCCGTTGGACACAAGCAATTTACAGAGATCGCCCGTGAGCTGAGCAAGGAACAGCTGAAGCTGCTGATCCTTGATGAGCCGACGGCGGTCCTGACGGAGAAGGAAGCGGAGGCACTGCTCGCTTCCATCCGCAGCATGGCAGAAAAGGGAATCGCCGTGATCTTCATTACGCACCGGCTGCATGAGATCCTGGACGTGTGCGACAAGGTCGTGGTCATGCGTGACGGCAAGGTCGTGCAGGACGTTGCGGCCAAGCAAACGGATGTGGACAGCATCACGAAGTGGATGGTCGGCCGGCAGGTCGATGTTTCGGCGGTCGCGGAGGCGCGCGAGCTGCCGGAGGCAAAGACGATCCTGTCCATCCGCAGACTGTGGGTCGATATGCCGGGCGAGATCGTCCGGGATGTGAATTTGGACGTGCGCGAGGGTGAGATCCTGGGCATCGGCGGTTTGGCCGGCCAGGGCAAGCTCGGCATTCCGAACGGCGTGATGGGCCTGTATGACGCGGGCGGCACGGTGGAGTTTGCGGGGAAGAACATTCCGCTCAACGACCCCAAGGCTTGTCTGGATGCGTCGCTGGCGTTTGTGTCAGAGGACCGGCGCGGTGTGGGCCTGCTGCTGGATGAAACACTGGAGTGGAACGTGTCATTCACGCTCATGCAGTCACAGAACAAAATGCTCAAGAACTTGCTGGGCGGACTGATCAAATGGCGCGACAACAAGGCGATCCAGGAGCTCACGGAGCGGTATATCAAAGAACTGGCCATCAAGTGCACGGGCTCGAAGCACTG
>CAKTXB010000252.1 GCA_934630555.1 uncultured Oscillospiraceae bacterium | reverse complement strand
GCTTATTCCAGCTCAAATGCGCCGGTGTAGAGTTGATAGTAGACACCCTTTGCGGCGATGAGATCGTTGTGTGTGCCGCGTTCGATGATGCGGCCATGGTCGAGGACCATGATGGCATTGCTGTTTTGCACCGTGGACAGACGATGTGCTATGACGAACACCGTCCGGCCCTGCATGAGCGCGTCCATGCCGCGCTGCACGAGCAGCTCGGTGCGCGTGTCAATGGAGCTGGTCGCTTCGTCCAGGATCATGACGGGTGGGTCGGCCACGGCGGCGCGGGCAATGGAAATAAGCTGCCGCTGGCCCTGCGAGAGATTTGCGCCGTTTGCAGTGAGCATGGTATTGTAGCCATCCGGCAGGCGGGTGATGAAGTCATGTGCGTTTGCGAGCTTTGCGGCGCGGATGCATTCCTCATCTGTAGCGTCGAGCTTGCCGTAGCGGATGTTTTCCATCACCGTGCCGGTGAAGAGGTTCACATCCTGCAACACAACGCCGAGCGAATGGCGCAGGTCGGCCTTTTTGATGCGGTTGATGTTCACACCGTCATATTTGATCTTACCGTCGGCGATGTCATAGAAGCGGTTAATGAGATTGGTGATGGTCGTTTTGCCGGCGCCCGTTGCGCCGACAAAGGCCAGCTTCTGGCCGGGCTTGGCGTAGAGCGTGATGTTGTGCAGGACAGGCTTGCCTTCTTCATAGCAGAAGTCCACGTCGGTAAAGCGCACGTCACCGCAGAGCTTTACAAGCGTTTCCTGACCGTTCAGCGGGGGATATTTCCACGCCCAGGTGCCGGTGACTTCTTTGCACTCGGTCAGCGTGCCGTCGGCGCTTTCATGGCAGTTGACAAGCGTGACGTCACCATTATCTTCTTCAGGCTGCTGGTCGATCAGCTCAAAGATCCGCTGCGCGCCGGCCGCAGCCATGACAACTGCGTTGATCTGCTGCGATACCTGGCTGACGTTGCCGGTGAACTGCTTTGTCATGCCCAGAAACGACGCTACGACAGAAATGGACAGCACGCCAACAAATGAACCGCTGTGGAACAGGTTCTCAAACGAGAGGTTCACAACGCTACCGCCGGAGCAGACCAGAATGCCGCCGAGAAACGCCGCCAGCACATAGAGAATGTTGCCGATGTTGTTCATAATGGGCATAAAGATGTTGGCGTAGCGGTTGGCGTCGCGCGCGTCAGAAAAGAGCTGCTCGTTGATGGCATCAAAGTCGCGTTCAGACGCTTCCTCGTGGCAGAAGACTTTGATGACCTTCTGGCCGTTCATCATCTCTTCAATAAAGCCCTCAGCCTTGCCGAGCGACTTCTGGTGACGCAGGAAATAGTGTGCCGAACGGCCGCCGATGGACTTGGTGACGCGCGTCATGGCAAAGATGCCGAGGATGACCACGAGCATAAGCGGCATGGAATAGTAGAGCATGATACACAGCAGGCCGATGACCGTGAGCCCGGAGGCAAACAGCTGCGGCAGGCTTTGCGAGATGACCTGACGGAGCGTGTCGGTGTCATTGGTATAATAGCTCATAATGTCGCCGCGGGCGTTGCGGTCAAAGTAGGAGATGGGCAGCTTCTGCATCCCGGCGAACATCCGGGTCCGCGTCTTGTGCAAAAAGCCCTGCGTGACGTGCGCCATGAGCTGCGTGTAGGTGGCTGCGCAGGCAAGGCCGATGACGTAAAGGATGACCATGGTCACAATGGCAGAGAAGATCTTGCCGGATACGGCATCCCACGAGGAGGTCAACCCTTCCTCAATGTAGCCGGTGATGGTTTCAATGTAGACAGCGGGGGCAATGCCGATGAGGGCAGAGAGCGTGATACAGATGAGCACGATCGTCAGATAGACCGGGTAGTCACGAAACAGCTGCACGGCCAGACGGCGCAGCGCTCTCATATTTGTGTTCTGGCCGTTTGCAGGCGCGCCCTTGGGCGCGTGATTTTTATTCGCCATCGCGCACGCCTCCTTTCCGGTTCTGCGATTCAAAGACCTCGCGGTAGATGGGGCTTTGTGCCAGCAGCTGCTCATGCGTGCCGCAGGATTCCAGACGGCCGCCGTCCAGGACGAGGATCATATCGGCGTCCTGAATGGAGCTGACACGCTGGGCAATGATGATCTTTGTTGTGTTGGGGATCTCGGTGGCCATGGCCTGCCGGATACGCGCGTCGGTGCGCGTATCGACAGCAGAGGTCGAGTCGTCGAGGATGAGGATCTTCGGCTTT
>CAKTXB010000251.1 GCA_934630555.1 uncultured Oscillospiraceae bacterium | reverse complement strand
GATCTACGATCTGCAGACGCAGGACGTACACGCAGGCGGCTCGGGCTGCGGATGCAGCGCCAGTGTGCTGTGCGGGTATCTGCTGTCACAGATGGAACGGAAGAAGATCCGAAACCTGTTGTTCTGCGCAACAGGCGCGCTGATGTCGCCAACGTCCACCTGGCAGGGCGAGAGTATTCCCGCCATCTGCCACGCAGTGGCCATCAGTGCAGAAAGGCGGTCATAATGGAATATTTAAAAGCATTCATTTTCGGCGGTCTGCTGTGCGCAGCGGGTCAGATCCTCATTGATAAGACCAAACTGACGCCGGCGCGCATCCTCACAGCTTATGTGGTGGCAGGCGTTATCCTGGGCGGTATCGGACTGTATGAGCCGTTTGCAAGCTTTGCCGGCGCGGGCGCCACCGTGCCGCTCACTGGCTTCGGCGCGCTGCTGGCCAAAGGCGTACGGCAGGCTGTCGCGTCTGACGGCGCGCTGGGCATCCTGACCGGCGGCCTGCGCGCCGCCGCTGGCGGCATTGCGGCGGCTGTGTTTTTTGGCTTTCTGGCCGCGCTGCTGTTTGACCCCAAAGATAAATCCTAGCGGCGTATAATCTGCGGCAGATCTGGCAATGCTACTGCTGCGGAACACCGCAATCTTGCACAGGAGGCGCACAGCTATGGCACCGCGCGAACAGTACGAAAGCAAGCAGAACAAGGCTCAGCAGAAGCAGAGCCAGAACCGCACGCAGTCACAGACGCAGAACCAAAGCGAGAACCGTACCCAGAATCAGAGCGAGAACCGCACGCAGAGCCGCAACGAGCGGTAAACGTGCAGCCGCCGTCCGGTCTTTCCGGACGGCGGCTTTTTTACAGGGTAACGGCCTGATCGGCGTCAAAGAAATACAGCATACACGCGCGCACCGGCAGGCTGTAAATGCGCGAAAGCGCGGTGGCATAGGCGCGCACCTGCGGCGTGTAGCGCGCCGCTTTTTCGGCAAGGTCGCCGTGAATGCGGTCAGTCTTGAAGTCTACGATCACAAGTGCGTCGTTTTCGATCCAGAAGCAGTCGACCACGCCCTGCAGCAGCACCTGCTCCCCTGCCGCCTGCGGAAAATAGGCGCCGGCGTCCGTGAGAAGCGAGAACTTAAACTCACGGCGCAGCGTACCGCTTTGCAGAATGCGCGTGCCAAGCGCACTTGCAAACAGCCGTGCGATGGCCGCATCGTTCACGGCCTCGGCCTGCTGGGCTGTCAGGAACTGTGCCTGTACCAGCCGCTGCTTGTCCGCCGCGATGGCATCCTGCGTGGTGCAATGGGCATAATCAGCATATTGCATGAACAGGTGCGTGGCGTTGCCGCGTTCGCGCGGCGTGAGCGCGCGCTGCGGCAAAAAGGACGGCCTGCGCCAGTCCATACGTGCGGCGGAATCAGTCTGCGGCGCGTTTTCTGCGGCCTCCTGATCGAGCGTGCGGCCCTTTAGGGCCGTGGCCGTCAGCTTGGAGGGTACACCAACAGCGTTTGGATGCGCATAAGGCGCGTCAAAATATGCCGCCGGAACTTCCGGCTGCGGCGCGGCGGCCGCTTCTTCCTGCATGACTGAAACAACGCCGCCCTGTACATGGTGCAGCTGAATGGCCCACGGGTCGTCGCGCACACTGCTAAAGTCGTTTTCGCCGCTCACGGCAAACAGCTGCCCAGCCTCCGTGCGGCAGAGCGCCGCCAGCAGCACCCAGTCGCCTGGGCAGCGAACGCTGGCCGACACCTCAGGCCGCAGCGGCACAGTGAGCGCCTCGTTCCATTTTTTCAGTGCGCTTTCCAGCTGGCCGGAGCAGTAAGTCATAATGAGCAGTTCCTGCGCGCGCGTCATGGCGACGTACAGTACACGCAGCTCCTCCGACACGGCCTGTGCCGTCATTTTTTTTGCAATGGCCGTTTTGGCGATGCTGGCATAATACGTGCGCGTGTGCGTGTCCACAATATTGGTGCCAATGAGCAGTTCCTCGTCCACAAGCACAGGCTGCGCGGCATCCTGCAAATTGAACCGCCGGGAAAGATCAGCCAAAACCACGACCGGAAACTCAAGGCCCTTGGAGCGGTGGATGCTCATAATACGCACCGCGCCGGTGGTGGACTGGGCCACTGCCGGCGGCAGCGGCGTGCCACGCTCCCGCAGGAGCGCAAGACTGTGGTTCAGCCCCGACAGTCCGCCGTCCTGCGTCTGGTCATAGCGATCTACATACGCGCAGAACGCCGCGATATTC
>CAKTXB010000250.1 GCA_934630555.1 uncultured Oscillospiraceae bacterium | reverse complement strand
TGAGACTTGAACTCACACGACGGTTGCCACACGCCCCTCAAACGTGCCTGTCTACCTATTCCAGCACTCCCGCATTTCAGAATGCCTAGTTATTATATCTGCTGGATCTGCGTTTGTCAACCAGATTTTTCTCACATCCGCGTTTTTTGCCATGACATTTTCTCTTGCGAAACAGGGCGGATTCTGCTATAATGCACATTGTATCTTGCAGGAAAGCGGGCGAGCGGCCTTGCCAAAGTTTTTTGTTCCGACCGGCGCCGTGCAGGGCGGGTTTCTGACGCTGGACGGTGAGAACGCCGCGCACGCGCGTGTGCTGCGGCTCAAATGCGGCGACCATGTCACGGTTTGCGACGGCCGCGGCATGGATCACGAATGCACCGTGAGCGACATGAGCCCCGGCTGCGTATCGCTTGTGGTCAACGCCAGCGCCCCGGCGCAGGCGGAGCCGCATGTGGCGTGTACGGTGTTTATGGCGTTTGCAAAATCCGACAAGCTTGAGCACGTTATCCAAAAGGCAACGGAGCTTGGCGCGGTGCGCATCGTGGCGTTCCCGTCTGCGCGCTGTGTCGCACGGCCGGATGAACGGTCGCTTGCCAAAAAGCTGGAGCGCTGGCAGAAAATTGCCGCGGCGGCAGCCGGACAGTGCGGACGCGGGCGCATCCCACAGGTGGAAGCGGCGGCCTCATTTGCGCAGGCGCTCACATGGGCGGCGAAAAGTGAGCTGGCGCTGCTGCCTTACGAAAATGAACACGCGTGTTCTCTGCGCGCGGCGCTGGGCGCGGCTACATATGCCTCCGTTTCCATTATGACCGGCCCGGAAGGCGGCTTTGCACCGGAAGAGGTACAGCAGGCACAGGACGCCGGGCTTGTGACATGTACGCTTGGGCCGCGCATCTTGCGCTGTGAGACTGCGCCGCTGTGCGCGCTGACTGCGGTGCTGTTTGCATCCGGCGCGCTCGACTGATTTTTAGGAAAGTCAAAGGATTGAGTTCTATGGTTCATCAGATGTCTGCTACCAAGGCTGCGAAGCCGCAGCCGCGTGATTATACGGTCGTGAAGGTCATGGCCGCGCTGTTTTTGCTGATCCTCTCCGTGTTTGCACTGCGAAAGATCGGCAGCGTTTACACAACGCTGGAAGGTTTTGACCGCATCTACCCCGCCTGCGGCGTTGTGACTGTTGTGGCCCTGGTGCTGGCTGCAGCGTGCATTGCGGTGCGCGTGTTCGTGCATCAGAAGGTTTGCCGGACGGCAGCGGTATATGTGCTGCCTGTGGCGCTGCTGGCGGCATTCAGCGCGCTGGTGCTGCGGCGGTATCTGACCGATCAGATGCAGCTTTTGTACTTTGTCCACGCGGCGGTGTACTGCCTGTACGTTCTGGCGCTTTTGTACCGTGCGGAGTTCTTTACAGTGTCGCTGGTCACGCTGCTGGCCGGATGGACGTTCTACCGCAGCGTACCGGGCTTTACGGCATTCTGGACGGTGGTGCTGGTGCTGGTCATTGCGCTGGCAGCAGCCGCGGCGTATTTTGCCTGGAAGCAGCGTGGTATGCTGACGCTGTTTGGCAGGAAGCTGCGCCTGTTCCCGAAAACTTTCAGTCCTCTGCCCATTTTTGTCACGTGCGCGCTGTGGCTCGTGTGCCTCATTGCAAGCGCGCTGCTGGGCTCGCTGTTCAGCTACTATTGTATGTTCGCGGCCATCGCGTTTGAGCTGATCGCGGCGGTGTATTACACGTTCCAGCTGAAGTAAAACAAAAACGAATTTCTTGAGCCGTCTGCCATAGGCAGGCGGCTCTTGAGCGTGTCAAAAAAGTATTTTTGACACGCTCTCAAACGCGGACCGCTGCGCTGGGTCCGCGTTTGAGAAGGCTTGCGCCATGCTGCGCGCATCATTTGTGCGCTTATAGCGCACAAATTCCACGCTTGCATGACGTAAAGTATTTTCGGTGACGTACACGCCGCCGCCGAAAATGATCCGGACTTTTTTCGCGCCTGTGGGCGCGAACTCTGCGAGGCTTTTGACAGACTGAAAGGCACGCTGCACGCAGCGTGCCTTTTTCATAGGCTATAGGGTCAGAAAATGTTGGCAAGGTTGGGCTGCTGCATGGCACGGATGTGCTGGAGTTTGGTGATGAGTGCGGCGCAGGTATCGGCAAAATCGTCGCTCTCGGCGCGGGCAGCCTGTTCGCGTAAAACGGCAAAGCTCTCTTTCACACCGTCGGTTTCATCGTGGTGCAGCAGCGTGCAGTATACAGC
>CAKTXB010000249.1 GCA_934630555.1 uncultured Oscillospiraceae bacterium | reverse complement strand
ATGAAGAGCAGGCCCAGCAGGACCTGTGCCGGCTCATCCGCGAAAACCCCGACCGGCGCTTTGTGCTGCTCTCCCGCGGCCCCGCGCCCGGCTGGCTCATCGCCTTCCAGTTTGCCGGCCTCATGCTCGTCATCGACGCGCCCTCCCTCACGCTCGACCGGGAGGAATCGGCCCGTCTGCTCGCCGCCCGCGGCGTAGAGGTCACCGACGCCGAGCTCACCGCGCTCTACCGTGAAACGCGCGGCTACCCCCTCGCCATCATACTCACCGCCCGCCGCATGGCCGACGGCACGCCCTACGGCCCCACCGTGTCCGATCAGGTGCTGCGCGAGCTGCACTTCTACTATGAGACCGCGGTGTTCCGCCGTTTCGATCTCCCGCTGCGCCGCTTCCTGCTCGAGCTTGCGCCGTTTGATACATTCGATCTGGAGCTCGCGCGCATGGTCAGCGGCGACGCCCACGCGGCCGATCTGCTCGACTGGCTGGAGCGCAACACCATGCTTCTGCTCAAAAACGGCCTGCAGCAGTTCTGCTTCTGGGAGGTCTTTCGCAGCTTCCTGCTCTGGGAGCTGGAGCGCTCGTGCAGCCGCGAAAAGCGCCGTTCCCTCTTTGACCGCGGCGGTCTGTACTACGAGCTGCGCGAGGACTACCCCCACGCCCTGGACTGCTATATTCAGGGCGGCGATACCTTCAAGGTGTCCGAGATGCTCGTCCGCTATGCGGAGCTGCACCCCGGCCTTGGCAACTACAGTGCCCTTGCGCGCTATTACCGCGCCCTGCCCGACGCGCAGATCGCCGCCTCTCCGGCCCTCATGCAGGGCATGAGCATGCTCTGCGCCCTCAGTATGGACTATGAAGCCTCCGAGCGCTGGTACCGCGAGCTCGAGCAATACGCCGCCCGCCGGGAGCATACCGACTCTGCCCAGCAGCAGGCGCGCAGCTGCCTCGCCTGGCTCGATATTTCCCTCCCGCAGCGCGATGTCACGAGCCTTACCAAAACGATCCCCGCCGTCTATCGTCTGCTGCAGGATCGCAAGCTCACCCTCCCGGCCTTCTCCGTCACCGGCTCGCTGCCCAGCGTCCTCAACGGCGGCAAAGACCTGTCCGAGTGGTGCGTCAAAGACGACGCGCACTACGCCGCCCTGCGCCAGCCTGCCGAAGCCATCCTTGGCCGCGACGGCGTCTGTCTGGCCGACTGTGCGCTGGCCGAAAGCAAATTTGAGCAGGGCAATGACGCCGGCAGCCGGATGCTCTCGCTCATGGCGCGTCTTGGCGAGGTCCAGCGCCACGGCACGCCCGACATGGAATTCGCCATCGTCGGCCTGCTCGTGCGCACCCAGCTGGAAAACGGCCAGTCCGAAGATGCCCGCCGCGCCGCGCAGGCGCTGCGCACCCGCTTTGAAGAGCTGAACATCACACGCCTGTCCGGCAATCTTGACGCCATGCTCTGCCGCATCGATCTGCGCACCGGCAATATGGAAGAAGTCGACGCGTGGTACCGCACCAAGGCCCCGCGCGACCCGCTGCACCTGAATATCCTCCTGCGCTATCAGTATCTCACGCAGGCCATGGTCGAGCTGGCCGAAGGCCGCAGCGACGCGGCGCTGCTCACCCTCGCGCCCATGCAGTCCTACTGTACCGCCTGCCGCCGCCACATCGACGGCATCCAGTTCAACACGCTCACCGCCATCGCGCTCTATCGCAAAAAAGACAGTGCGTGGCAAAAGCAGCTGCGCGCTGCCCTCACCGCGGCCTCCGACCTCGGCCTCATCCGCCCCGTCAGCCAGTTTGGCGCGGCGCTGCTGCCGCTGCTTGAGACCGCCCGCCCCACCGGCAGCGAGACCTTCCGCAAAAAGCTGCTGGAGCATACCCGCGCGCAGGCCGCCAATTACCCCGCCTTCCTCCAGCCGCAGCTCTCCATGAACGACGCGCTCACCGGCACGGAGCTTCAGGTCCTGCGCCTGCTGTGCGCCGATAAATCCAACGCCGAGATCGGCGCCGTGCTCGGCATCAAGCTCGCCACCGTCAAGACCCACGTCAGCCATATCCTCACCAAGCTCGAGGTCAGCCGCCGCAGCGAGGCGAAAACCGCTGCGCGCCGCCTCTGGCTCATCGAGTGAGCCGCAAGGCCGCCTGTCCAAGCCGCAGGCGGTCTTTTTGCATATCGGCAGGTGGGCGCTTGCCCACCGTTTTTGCCTCAGTGTTTGCAACACTGCTCCTGTGCCTCCGGCGGCCCATTCTTTTCTGCCTTGCCAGAA
>CAKTXB010000248.1 GCA_934630555.1 uncultured Oscillospiraceae bacterium | reverse complement strand
ACCTTACCCTCCCGGCGGATGCGTTCTTTGAGCTCCTGCATAGTACCCTCCTACAGCTGAAAATATATAAATGAAACTATACAAAAAGCAACAGGGCGAATGCTTCCTGTTGCCAAACTGACAAAGACCGCTTGCCGCAGAGGGCGGCGCGGGCGGTCTTTTCCAATAGTCGCAGCTGCACGGCGCTGCGGTAGAAACATCCGGGCCATCTATCCGGATCTATATTGGCAACGGTATGTGATTATGGCCGTCCGCACAGGACGGACGGCCTGCATAGCACTAGTTTAGCCGAAGATACCAGAAGCGTCAAGTGGCATTTTGGATAAAGTTCGCCTGAAAGCGACACCGGCAGCACGGCACAATTACTTTGCGTAGCACTCGGGGCGCAGCACGCCGATATAGGGGAGGTTGCGGTAGTAGTTTGCATAGTCGAGGCCGTAGCCGACGACAAACTCGTTGGCGATCTCAAAGCCGACCAGGTCAGTCTTGAGAGAGTCGTCGTGACAGCCGGTTTTATCGAGGAAGGAAACCGTGGTGATAGAGGCCGGGCTGCGGGCCTGGAAGAGCTGCTTGAGGTACTGCATGGTGAGGCCGGAGTCGATGATGTCCTCGACAATGATGACATGACGGCCGGTAATGTTGTTGTCAAGGTCCTTGATGAGGCGCACGACGCCGGTGGAGCGCGCGCCCGCGCCATAGCTGGACACGGCGATGAAATCCATGTCGATGGGGCAGTTCATGCAGCGGCAGAGGTCAATATAGAAAAACGACGCGCCCTTGAGCACGCACACGAGCACGGGGCGTTCCGTGCCAAGGCGGGCGGTCAGTTCCGCGCCGAGTTGCTCCACGCGGGCGGCGATGGCTTTTTCGGTATACAGAACGCGTTCAATGTCCTGCTCGGGGGTACGGATAAGCATGGGGATCCCTCCAAAATTCAAAACAGTGCTGGACAAGCCAGTCAATATTCATTATAATCGGGGATGAGGGATAAGTAAAATAGATATAATTAATCGAGAGCATAAAACAAGCTAATGAGGAGGCGCGGACGATGGCGGTGAAGCTGGAGCTGTACCGGGTATTTCAGGCGGTCGCGGAGGTGGGCAACATCTCAGCGGCGGCGCAGAAGCTGTATATTTCGCAGTCAGCGGTGAGCCAGTCGATCAAGCAGCTGGAGGAGCAGCTGCAGGTGCGGCTGTTTTCGCGCAGCACAAAGGGCGTGCGGCTGACGTCCGAGGGGCAGACGCTGCTGGAATATGTGACGCATGCGCTGGGGCTGCTGCAAAGCGGCGAGGAGAAGATCGCGCAGTCGCGGCAGCTGCTGACGGGGGAACTGATCATCGGTGCGAGCGATACGGTGACGAAAACGTATCTGTTGTCGCGGTTGGAGGCGTTTCATAAAGCATACCCGGATATTCGCATCCGCATTCTCAACGGTACGAGCCGGATGGTGCTGGACTATCTGCACGGCGGGCAGGTGGACATTGCGTTTGCCAGTGAGATGCAGGACGAGCGGGTGTATGATATTCGCCACTGCGTGGACACACATACGGTGTTTGTGGCTGCGCCGGATTATGCGTGTGATTTTAAAAAGCACTATTCCATGGCGGAGATCGCAAAGTTTCCGCTGATCTTGCTGGAGCGAAAGGCCAGCTCGCGCGTGTATGTGGAGCAGTATTTTCTCACGCATGGCGTGAGTATCCGGCCGGAGATCGAGCTGGGGTCGCATAATCTGCTGATCTCGCTGGCGCGCATTGGGCTGGGCGTGGCGTGTGTGACGGAGGAGTTTTCGCTGTCAGGTCTGGAACGCGGCGTGATCCTGCCGCTGAAAACAGATTTTGAAATTCCGCCGCGGGCGGTGGTGATGTGTACGCTGCGCGGTGTGAGCCCTACATCGGCCGCAACGCGGTTTATGGATTTTATTTCGGAGAGCAATCAGATGGCCTATGATGCGGGGCATTCTTATCATTTTACAAATGGGTAATGGGGCGCGCCGGGAGGCGCGCTTCTTTTTGCGCCCCGGGCGCAAAGCGGGGGTTTACGGGGCTTCGCCCCGGTACCCTGTTGTTTTTGCAACCCTTAGGGTTGCACGGGGGTTATACGGGGCTTCGCCCCGGTACCCTGTGGTTTTGGGTTTTGCAGCCCTTAGGGTTGTACGTTTATTCTGGCAGTGCCTGCTAGGGGGGCGGCTCGGCCCCCTTTCTTTCCCGCGGGGAAAGAAAGCGCCGCCGGCGGTGTAAAGAAAGGCGGTCAAGGGGGCCTTCCGATGGG
>CAKTXB010000247.1 GCA_934630555.1 uncultured Oscillospiraceae bacterium | reverse complement strand
CCCGGATACTGTTTTACGATGTGCTCTGTGCGTAAAACACTCATACTCTTTTACTCAACCTTTCCATGTTGTACGGCTTTGGACCGCGCGGCCCAAACCGGCACAGAGGGAGAATTCCCTTGCGGGAATCCTCCCTCCGGCGATTGGTGATTCTACTTTGCGGAAACGGGGGATCGATCAGTTGATCGCCTCAAAGCCGTTGTCAACACGCCATTCATTGACAAAGTCCTTGTCCTTGCAGGACAGAACGATGCCGTCGAGGTATTCGCACTTGCCCTTGGTGGCGGAGTAATCGCCGCCCTTGATGGCGTTGATGAGCGCGGTCATAGCCTTGTAGCCCTGGCCATACGGATCCTGCGCAACAACAGCCTGCAGCGGGCAGCTGTCGTCAAGGATCATGCTGGAGATCTGGTCGGAGCCGTCATGGCCGAAGACCATGATCTGCTCGGACAGGCCAGCGTTCTGCACAGCCATGGTCGAACCGATCGTACCGCCGTCATTGACGGTGATGATGACCTGAGTTTCCGGATGCGCAGTCAGGATCGCAGAAGCGGTCTCCAGTGCGGTATCCTGCAGCCATGCGTCCTGGTCAGCAACGATCTCGTACTTGACACCGTTGTCATCCAGCGCAGCCAGATAACCCTTGACGCGGTTGCCGGAGTTGTCGGGCAGCAGCGACTTGAACTGCACGATGGCAATGTTAATGGTTTCGCCATTGTACTTCTCGTTGATGATCTTGGCAGCTTCAGTGCCGACCAGATAGCAGTTGGTGTAGTCGTCGGAGGTGTAGCCGGCCACGATGAAGTCGGCGTTGTTGACGTCGAGGTTCGTCAGCGCGATCTTCATGCCCTGCTCGTCAGCAGCACGCAGAGCCGCAGTGGAAGCGTCGCCATTCAGCGGAGCGATGGCCAGACCCTTAACGCCCTGTGCAAGATAGGTGTTGATGAGCTCGGTCTCCTTGGCCTGGTCGTTGTTCGTGTTGTCGGTCAGGCACTTGACACCGGCGTCAGCCGCGGCGTCCTGATAGCCCTTGGTCAGCATGTTCATGAACTGGTCGTCCTGGAACACGATGCCAGCCACAACGATGTCGCTGTCATCAGCAGCGGCGTCGGCAGTGTCGTCAGCAGCCGGAGTTTCGGCCGCGGGCGTTTCGGCGGCAGGGGTTTCCGTAGCGGCGCTGCTGTCAGCAGCAGGCGTGCTGTCCGTCTTGGCGCACGCAACGAGCGCGAAGAGCATCACGACAGCCAGAAGCATTGCAATGAGCTTTTTCATTTTTGTTGATCCCTTTCAATTTTAAATTTATTACAAAGCGCCCCACGCGCTGTGTAATCCGGATGGCATCAGGGCAAAAGCGCCCCGATGAAACAGTTGCGCGCCTGTTCGGCCGCGCCGGTCAGGAACGTGCGGTTATCAAAGCTGGAACAGATAACGCGGATGGAACTGCAGTGGCGCGGATAGGGCCGCGCAGCGATTTTCCTGCGGATAAGCTCCACCAGCTGCGGACTCATGCGCGGCAGCGTACCGCCGAGCACAATGAGCTCCGGACTGTAGAGGCTGATGGCATTGCCGAGTGCGATGCTGATGTAGCAGGCTGCTTTTTTGATCACGTGCTCGCACACGGGATCGCCCTCCGCACTCAAGCGGAACACATCTTCCAGCGTCAGGGCACGCGGGTCATATGTTTCTGAGCCGGGGAGATACTGCATTTGGCTCAAACGGCGCACCTGATGCAAAATGGCGCGTTCGGAAACCATGGCTTCCAGGCAGCCATAATTGCCGCAGGAGCATTTTGGACCGTCGCTGTCGACCATGGTATGGCCAATTTCGCCGGCACTGTCGCAAAAGCCATGCAGTACGTTGCCGTTTGCAATGATGCCGCCGCCCACGCCCGTGCGGAACAAACTGAGAAAGAATGCGGTTTTATAGCCTGCTGCAGAACCGAGCAGATACTCGGCCAATACGGCGTCGTTCGTTTCTTTGTCGCAGCATACCGGCAGCCCGAAGCGCTCTTCCAGTATATTGCGGATGGGAACGTCAACAAGCCCCGGAAAGTTTGGAGGATTGATGATGATACCCTTATCCGTATTCAGCGGACCGGGGAGGGAAAGACCAATGCCAAGCAGCTTGCTGCGGTCAACGCCGGATGCGGTGATGCTGCATTCCATGCAGTCGATCATGGCATCCAGCAGCGCGCCGCTGCGGTCGATGCTGGAAATAGTGTGTTCTACCACGCCATGCAGGCCGCGGCGCATATCGGCGACACAGGCCATCATGCGTTCCGTACTCAAGTGAAAAGCCAGCACATAACCCGCTTCAGG
>CAKTXB010000246.1 GCA_934630555.1 uncultured Oscillospiraceae bacterium | reverse complement strand
CGGTGTTTCGTAGTTACAAGGAGGGTATTTATTAAATGGTAGAAATTGAAAAGCCGCGCATCGAGTGTATGGATTCTGTCGAGGATACTTCCTACGGCAAGTATGTCATCGAGCCTCTGGAACGGGGCTACGGCACGACTTTAGGCAACAGCCTCAGAAGAGTTCTGCTTTCTTCACTTCCCGGCACAGCTGCCACCAGCATCAAGATCGCCGGCGTTCAGCATGAGTTTTCCACGATTCCCGGCGTCAAGGAAGACGTCACCGAGATCGTCCTGAACGTCAAAAAGATCATTGCCCGCCTGCACTGCCAGGGCGTCAAGACTGTGTTCATTGACGCCACTGGTGAGCGTGAGGTCACAGCTGGTGACATCAAGGCCGACGGCGAGGTCGAGATTCTCAATCCCGAGCTGCACATCTGCACCCTTGGCCCGGACGCGAGCTTCAACATGGAGATCACGCTCAGCCATGGCCGCGGTTATGTGTCCTCGGATAAGAACAAGAACCCCAATATGCCCATCGGCACGATCGCTGTGGATTCGATCTACACGCCGGTCTATAAAGTCAACTACACGGTAGAAAACACCCGTGTCGGCAATATGACCGACTATGACAAGCTGACGCTCGAGGTCTGGACGGATTCCACCATTTCCGCGCGCGACGCTGTGAGTCTTGGCGCAAAGATCCTCTCGGATCACCTGAGCCTGTTCACCGCGCTGAGCGAAACTGTCGCCAGCAAGCCGACCATGTCCGAAAAGCCCGAAACGCATCGCGACAAGGTGCTCGAGCTGACGATCGAAGAGCTGGATCTGTCTGTCCGCAGCTTCAACTGCCTCAAGCGCGCCAACATCAACAACGTCGAAGACCTGATCTCCAAGACGGGCGAAGACATGATGAAGGTCCGCAATATGGGCAGAAAATCCCTGGAAGAAGTGCAGAACAAGCTCGCTATGATGGGCCTTTCCCTCGCGAGTGACGATTCCGGCAATTCCAACAACTAAACTGCAATTACCTTTTTAAGAAGGAGGAGAAACCCCATGTTTGGTACGAGAAAGCTCGGCAGAACCAGTGACCAGCGCAAGGCCATGCTGCGCGCAATGACCACCTATCTGTTCGAGAATGGGAAGATCGAAACGACCTTTTACAGAGCCAAAGAGGTTCAGCCCGTCGCCGAAAAGATGGTGACGCTGGGCAAGAAGAACACCTTGGCTTCCTACCGCAAGGCGCTCAGCTACATCACAAAGGAAGATGTCGCCAAGAAGCTCTTCAGCGAGATCGCGCCGAAGTATGCCGACCGCAACGGCGGCTACACCCGTGTGACCCGTCTTGGGCCACGCCGCGGCGACGCTGCTGAAATGGCCGTCATCGAATTGGTGTAAGACACAAACGCATAAAACCCCCTTTATGGCAAATGCTATGCCAAAAGGGGGTTTTGTTTTGCAAATGAACAGTCAGGAATATAACGCCTACGTTGCGGACCTGGCGCCCAGATCCAAGCTCGCCCGCAACACACTTCTGGCCTTCTGCGTCGGCGGCTTCATCTGCCTCGTCGGCCAGCTGCTTCTCACGCTCTACGGCGACGTTCTCGCCCTTGAACCGAACACGGCGGCCACATTAACATCCGCCACGCTCATCCTCCTCAGCACCGTCCTCACGGCTCTGAGCGTATATGATGATATTGCAAAGCTTGCCGGTGCCGGCACGCTCGTACCCATCACCGGCTTTGCCAACGCCGTCGTGTCGCCCGCCATGGAGTTTAAAGCAGAAGGCTTCGTCACCGGCATGGCCGCCAAAATGTTCATCATCGCCGGCCCGGTCATCGTCTACGGCACCGTCGCCAGCATCGTCTACGGCATCGTTTACTATCTTGTGACGCAATTATAAAAACGCCGGAGCTATCATGGAATAGCTCCGGCTTTTTCAGCCGCCTGCCTCAGCGCGTTCCAATGGCGTGCAGATCATACGGCGTTTCCTGATACACAAAATAGTTCAGCCAGTTCTGATACAGCAGATTCGCGTGTCCGCGCCAGCTTACACGCGGCGCCTGCGTATCGTCGTCATCCGGAAAATAGTGCTCCGGCACATGGATCGGCAGCCCCGCCGCCTTGTCGCGCAGATATTCCTTCTGCAGCGTGTCCGCGTCATACTCCGAATGCCCCGTAATAAAGATCTGATGGCCGCCCTCCGTCGCCACCGCATACACGCCCGCCTCCGGCGACGATGCCAGCAGCTTCAGCGCCTCGCACGCCTCCACCTCTTCACGCCGGATGGTCGTGTGCCGCGAATGCGGCACCATGAACACATCGTCAAATCCGCGCATGAGCATGGAGCTGCGCCGTTCCACCA
>CAKTXB010000245.1 GCA_934630555.1 uncultured Oscillospiraceae bacterium | reverse complement strand
TGCTGATTCTAAATATACCAGATATAGAATATCAGCTTTTTTTGCCGCCTGCACACAAATGGCACGAAATGTACGAATCCGGGGCGCGAAATGTCACGGTGGACGCGACAGGCAAAAAAACAGGCCATGTGTTTTCACACACAGCCTGTTCTGCATATCCAAATTAAGCCTTTCTTTCGTGGCGGCGTTCCTCCCACGATTCCCGGGCTTCCTTCAAAAACTCCGGCAGCGGGCGGTTGGAGCGCATGGCAAACAGGAAATTGCGCTTTTCGCGCATCTCCTCCTGCCGCTTCTGCATCTGCGATTTGAAGCGTTCGAGCTTGATGACGACCTCGTGCTCCTTTGCAAATTCGCGTACCTTGGCCACCAAATGTGCCGAGTAAATGACATCCAGCGTAAACAAGCCAAAGAAATAGCCAATGACGAAAGAGAATGCCAGATTCTCCGCCAGCCAGTGCAGCGCGTCAAGAATATATGGGTGGATGCAAAAATAATACACCGCGCTGATCACGGCCCAGAAGAACGAAAACAGCGGGCAGATCAGCCCCTGGATGTTCCCCCACTGCTTGCTGTAATCCCACAGACGCACGTTGAGGACCTTCAGGCTGACAATGCCGGCAATGTACTCAATGACCGTCATGCTCAGCGCCATCGCCGCAAACAGCAGAATTTTGCCGCCCACCGTCTGAATACCGTTTGCATCGCCCAGCGAGGCCAGCAAAAACAGAATGCAAAGGCCAAAGCCATACAGCGGCACGTACGGCCCCACGCAGAAGCCGGGGTTGATCCATTTGTGCTCCGGATTCGCGCCGGAGAAAAATTTGCGGAAAAACAGCTCCAGCACCCAGCCCAGGGTCGAGCCGATGAAAAACAGATAGGCTAACGTCAGAAACAGGCCCATGTTATTCGCTCCTTTCGTCTGTACCGCCCAGCGTGTCGTGTATCAGCGCGAACACAGCCTGCGCGGCCTGCATACGAATGGCGGCGCGATCGCCGGACAGGTGCAGCTGCTGCACGATGCAGCCGCCGTCCGCATCAAGCGCAATATAGACAAGCCCTACCGGACGGCCTGTGCCGTCGCCGTCCGGCCCGGCAAGGCCGGTGACGCTTACGGCAACATCCGCGCCCAGCTGACGGCGCGCGCCGCGGGCCATTTCCCCTGCCGTCTGTGCCGATACGGCGGTGTGCGCTTCCAGGGTCTGCGCCGACACGTGCAGCAGGCGCATTTTGACCGCGTTCGTATAGCTGATGATGCCGCCCAGATACACGCGGGAGCTGCCCGGCACATCCGTGAGCAGCTTGCCGAGCAAACCGCCGGTGCAGGACTCCGCGGTGCAAAGCGTTTTATGCTGCGATCCCAGCAGCTGCAGCACATCGGCTGCGGTATACTCAGTCCTCATAGTAACGCAGCTGCATCTTTTCCGTGTTTTCAAGGGCGCGCGCGACCAGCGCATCCACGTCGAGCTTGGCTTCTTCAGCCTCCACCAGCGCGAGCACCGGTTTTGTCTTGGGATGCTTGGGCGTAAAGACCGTGCAGCAGTCCTCATACGGCAGAATGGATGTGTCCAGCGTGCCGATCTTGCGCGCGCGGGCCACGATCTCTTCCTTGTCCATGCCGATGAGCGGATGGAACATGGGCATTGTCACGACTGCGCCGGTCACGGCCATAGCGTCCATGGTCTGGCTGGCCACCTGACCGAGGTTTTCACCGGTCACAAGGCACTTCGCGCCGTGGTCACGGCCAATGGCCTCAGCAATGCGCATCATGAAGCGGCGCATGATGATGGTAAAGTATTCCTCGCGGCAATGGTCACGGATGGCCTCCTGAATTTCGGTAAAGCCTACAATGTCCAGCGTCATCCGGCCGCAGTAGCGCGTCATGAGCCGCGCCAGTTCAATGACCTTCTCCTTGGCGCGCTCCGAGGTGTACGGATAGGAGAAGAAATGGATCCCCTCGATCTCCACACCGCGCTTGGCGATCATATAGCCTGCAACGGGAGAGTCAATGCCGCCGGAAAGCAGCACGGCAGCGCGCCCGCCGGTCCCGGTGGGCAGACCGCCTGCGCCGGGAACTGCCGGGCCGTGCACATAGGCGGCAAAGTCGCGCATTTCCACATGAACCGTGTAATCCGGCGTGTGAACATCCACCGCCACGTGCGGATACGCCTCGGCAAGCCGCCCGCCGATCTCCTGCGAGATCTGAATGGAGTTCATGGGGAACGCCTTGTCAGAGCGCTTGGACTCAACTTTAAAGCTCTTTGCTGCGGATAACTCGTCGCCCAGATACTCCACAACGGTCTGATACACAGCGTCCATCGTCTTGTCGCACGCGCGGCAGCGGCACATGGAGGCGATGCCGAACA
>CAKTXB010000244.1 GCA_934630555.1 uncultured Oscillospiraceae bacterium | reverse complement strand
GACTGATGGAGCTGGAACGGCCGGTTTTTGGTGTGTATGGGGCCTGTTCCACCATTGGAGAATCCCTGCTTCTGGCATCCATGGCCCTGTGCGGCGGTGCGGGCAATTATGCGCTGGCAGTGACATCCAGTCATTTTGCAGGAGCTGAAAAACAGTTCCGCTTTCCTTTGCCCTATGGCAATCAGAGGCCGTTATCCGCCACTTGGACCGTTGTAGGTAGTGGAGCCGTGATCGTGGCGGCAGAAGATAAAAAGGGCAGGGCGATGGCGAAAATCACTGGCGGAACTCCCGGGCGCATCATTGATTTTGGTGTGAAAGATTCTATGAATATGGGGGCTTGCATGGCTCCGGCCGCCTGTGATACCATTTGTCAGCATTTAAAGGATTTTAACAGGCAGCCCACAGATTATGATGCTATTATCACCGGAGATTTAGGGAAAGTAGGACAGCAGATTCTTCTGAAACTGGTGAAAGAGAAAGGTTATGATATCCGTGACAGACATCTGGACTGTGGTATGCTGATCTTTGACCCGGAGAGCCAGGATACCCATGCGGGAGGCAGCGGCTGCGGATGCAGTGCAGTAACACTGGCGGCCTATCTGCTGCCGAAAATAAATCGGGGAGAATGGCAGAGAATACTATTTGTACCCACAGGCGCATTGTTGTCAACGGTGAGCTTTAATGAAGGACAGAGTGTACCGGGAATTGCCCACGGGGTTGTGATTGAAAATATTAAAAGAAACTGATTGAGTGGAAAAATGTAAGCGAAATTCTTTTTAATTAAGGGTTGTAAAATTTTGTGTTGAATTTTACAGCTCTTTTTCTAAGCAAAAATATTTATTTGTAAAACATGTCAGAACAGAGTGGACTTTTGATAATATATAAGTGTTCAGAGATAAGCATTGTGTGAGCCCCATATGAAGGATTTGAGCAGATGCTGTTTTTGAATGCATTCGATAAATATATGCATATATGTACATTTTGAAGGGAGGCCGCCATGGATATTACTGAGGACAATTATGTTGCCGGTCTGCAGGCGAAAAATGAAAAAGCACTTAAATTTTTTATTGAACACGACGGATGGATTGTGAAATCCATTGTACATAAAATGATGGCGAAATATCAGGATAAACAGGAGGAATGTATGAATGATATTTTCCTTGCAGTCTGGAAAAATGTGGACAGATATACCGGAGAAAAGGCGTCTTTTCGCACCTGGCTGACAGCCGTTGCAAGATATCAGGTGCTGAGTCATATACGGGATATCAGATATCAGGATTATGTCAGTCTGGATGATGTGGAGCCTGTGGGGGATCCGGATGTCAAAAGTCAGCTATTTGATGAGGAAGAAATGCTGGAATTCCTAAAGCTGCTGGAGGTTTTATCGGAGGAAGACAGGCGGATATTCACGGCTCTTTTCTGGCACGAAAAAAGCTATGAAGAAGTCGGGCAGGAGATGGATATGCCTGTGGACAGAGTCTACAGCAGAGTATCCCGTGGAAAAAAGAAATTGAAGAAAAATAACAGATGGTTAGGAGGGAGCATATGAAGAATATTTATGATTTGCTGAATCAGGCTGAAGATAATGAAGATATCCTTTCTGAAAATGAACGGCTGGAAATGTCTGATATAGAAAAACGCAGAGTGTATAACAGAATATTGCTGAATTCAGAAGAAGAGCAGGAAGAACAATCATTTGCTGAGCAGAAAAAGCATCAAGATAGTGAGAAGGCGCAGCAGGCAGAAGGTGGACTGCATATAGAAAGCGAAGACCATGAAAATCGACAGAAACAGGACAAAAAAGGTCGAAAGGCCAAAAAACTGCTGACAGCTGCGGCCTGCATGGCGGTGATTTGTGCCGTTGGCTTTACAGCGGGGGCAGCAGTAAAGGAATATCTGTATAAAAATACACAGTCCGATTACAGAGAAAAGCTGGACAGTACGGACTCTGAAGCAGCAGCGGACAATACAGCAGATAACGTAATAGTAGATACGGCGGACAATACAGCAGGAAGTGAGGTTGAGAACACAGCAAATAATACAGCAGAAAATGCGATAGATGGTGTGGATATTCGTATGACTGAGGTCAGAATGCAGGAGGATAGCCTGACATTTGACTGTACGTTTACTTTTGACGATGATATCAGTGAGATGCAGAAGGAAATGGAGCAGTGGGCCATAACAGAAGGAAGGAATGCCATAGGAGACCGGTTTTTTGATCATACGGAAGTTTATGTGGATGGTATCAACGTATTGGATGATGATTTTAATTACGTTATTTCACAGACAGAGGCCTTTGTTATTGGACAAAATGTGTCATTTGATGGAAATAAGATGCATATGGGATTTTTGATATATCAATTGACTGAAGGCGAAGATCACACAGTCCAATTCCGCTTTAATGGTT
>CAKTXB010000243.1 GCA_934630555.1 uncultured Oscillospiraceae bacterium | reverse complement strand
GAGCCGCCCATGCCATGATGGAAGCCGTTCTCACGGGCAAAGATCTCCGCAACGGTGCCGTACAGGAGGAAGCGGATGGCCAGCTCCTTGACGTCGGACGTATCGGCAAACTTCTTGACTGCCGCCAGCGTCTTGCCGCCGAGGAAGTTCTCCATGGTCTGCATCAGCTCTTCGTCAGACAGCTTTTGGATGCAGCTCAAGCCCTTGGAGAGGATCTCCGAGTGGCTGCGGTGCGAGCCGAAGGTGATGTCGTCCTTGTTGAGCAGGTACGCCTCGCCGACGCA
The DNA here is from genome assembly GCA_934630555.1 of uncultured Oscillospiraceae bacterium. Classification (GTDB taxonomy): domain Bacteria; phylum Bacillota; class Clostridia; order Oscillospirales; family Oscillospiraceae; genus CAG-170. The sequence goes on along the minus strand of CAKTXB010000243.1, from coordinate 2,127 downwards.
GGACGCTTCCTGACCATAGCTCAGGTGCGCCGGGCCGGGATATGTGGTTTCCACGCCGTTGTAGTTGGCCTGGGTCTTGATCTGCGTGAGCATATGCTCGAACTCACGGCAGATGGCCATGTCGCGATAGATGCGGATGAGGTCTTCCTTCGTGTAGTTGCCCTCGTCCAGCTCCTGCTTCACGGTCTTGTTATACTGGCAGACGGGAATGTCTTCAAAGTGGATATAGCCGGGCTGACGGACGGCTACAGGATCAATATACAAAGATTTCGGCATAATAAGCTCTCCTTTTCTCTTACTTCGCCATGAGCGTCATAAAGTTTTCAAGCGTCTTGCACAGCTCGCTCATGTAGCGGGCAGCCGGCGCGCCGTCGATGACACGATGGTCAAGCGTCAGCGACAGACCCATGGCGGGGTAAGTTTCGATCACGCCGTCCTTTGCGGACTTGATCTTCGTCTGGATGTTGCAGACGCCGAGAATGCCGGTCTGAGGCGGGTTGATAACGGGCGTAAAGGCCTCGCAGCCGAACGAACCGATGTTCGTCACGGTGAAGGTCGCGCCCTGCATCTTGTCGGGGCTGAGGGAGCCGTCACGCGCCTCGGCGGCGAGCTTCTTCGCTTCCATCGACAGCTCGAGCAGGCTCATCTGGTCGGCATTGAAGATGGTGGGAACGATCAGGCCGCGCGGCGTATCGCACGCAAAGCCCAGATTCACATGGGTGAAATGGCGGACGACATTGTCCTCGACCATGTTGGCGTTCAGGTCCGGGCAGGAGGCCACGGTCTTGGCAACGGCATACATGACCATATCGTTCAGGCTGATCTTGCCCATGGGCGCATCCAGCGGCTTGAGCATGGCGCGGTAGGCCTGGATCTGGGTGGCGTCGAAGGAGTACTGCTGCGTCAGCTGGGCCATGCCCTGCAGGCTGGCCATCATGGACTTGGAGGTCGCCTTGCGGACAGGGCTGAACTTCACATCCTGGAACTCGGCTTCCGCTTCCGCAGACGCTGCAGCGGCAGGGGCTGCATAGGCAGCTGCGCCGGAGGCGATGAGGGCGTCGATGTCGCGTTCGATGATGCGGCCCTTCGGGCCGGTGCCGGTGGCAAGCGCCGGGTTCACATTGTTGGAAACAGCCTTGGCCATGGCGCGCGGCGAAATGGCCGTGAGTTCCGCCTTGGCAGCCGGAGCGGCCTGAACAGCAGGTGCAGCGGCTTCTGCCGGTGCGGCAGCCTCAGCCACGGGTGCGGGCGCTTCTGCGCCGGGCTTCAGGTGCTCATAAGCATCGCCGGGGTTGCCGATGGCGCAGACATTCTCCAGGCACGGCACTTCGTCGCCTTCCTCAAAGAACTTGGCCAGCAGCGTACCGGCTGCGGTGGATTCGCACTCGAACTCTGCCTTGTCGGTTTCATAGGTGAACAGAACGTCGCCAACAGCAACGGTGTCGCCCACGTTCTTTTTCCACTCGCCGATGATGCAGGACTCGACGGTGATGCCTTCCTTCGGCATGATGACCGCCTGCGCGCACGGGCCGACCGGCGCGGCAGCAGCGGGCTTGGCTGCGGGTGCAGCTTCGGCTGCCGGAGCAGCGGCGGGGGCCTCAGCCTGCGGCGCGGCATTCTTCAGTGCGGACGTATCCTCACCGGGCGTGCCGATGGCGCACACGTTCACGAGACACGGAACTTCGTCGCCTTCCTGATAGAAAATATCAATGAGCGTACCGGCAGCGGTGGATTCGCACTCGAACTCCGCCTTGTCGGTCTCATAGGTGAACAGAACGTCGCCGACCGCGACCTGGTCGCCGATCTTCTTTTTCCATTCACCGATGATGCAAGATTCGACCGTAATACCGGCCTTGGGCATCAATACGCCTTCTGCCATAGTGTTTTCAACTCCTATATCTTAAGTTTTTATTTGTTTGCCAGCAGATACTTTTCAGCTTCCGCGCTCCACAGACCGTTGTGGCGCTTGGTGATCTCGTCGAGCTTTGCGAACAGCGGATCGGTCTCGCCGAGCTTTGCAAAGTCGTTGATCGCCACCAGCGGCAGGTCGATCTGCGTGTAGATGAGCTTCTTGCCGCCGCGGATGTTCGGCAGGTTCAGCACGGTGTCCACCACGGCGTTCAGGCC
>CAKTXB010000242.1 GCA_934630555.1 uncultured Oscillospiraceae bacterium | reverse complement strand
CGCGTAGAGCTTGGGGTCGGTGATCTGGAAGTAGACGACGGTGTCGATCTGCATGGTGACATTATCCTTGGTGATGACGGGTTGGGGCGGGTAGTCGAGCACCTGCTCTTTAAGGCTGACCTTTTTGGCCACGCGCTCAATGAACGGGGCTTTAAAGTGGATGCCGACCTGCCAGACTTTGCTGAAGGCGCCGAGGCGCTCGACAACGTAGGCGCGCGACTGCTGGACGACCACGATGTTGCGGACGATGATGAGCAGGATCACGAAGATCAAAACGAGGGGCAAGATCCATTCCATGTGTATTTCTCCTTTTCTTCTGTGCGGGTCAGTGTTTGTTGGGGGTCACGGCTGCGGGGGCGACATAGAGCTTTGCACCTTCGATGCGTTCGATGGTGACGAGCGTATCGACGGGGATGACGGCGTCGGTGGGGGCTTTGGCCGTCCACTCCACGCCGTTTACCTTGACGGCGCCGGTCTCGTGCAGGTTGTCGATGGTCTCGGTGACGAGGACCTGCCGGCCGATGAGACGGTCGGCATTGGTGTGGGTACGCTTTTTGGCCATGCTCTTTTTGGCGAGCGGCCAGAACACGGCCAGCAGCACGCCGGACGAGAGGACGAACACGGCCATTTGCACCGGAACGCTCCAGCCCAAAATGGCGGCGACGAGCGCCAGCAGCGCGCCGCCCACGAACCAGACCGACACCAGACTGACCGTTGCGGCCTCGGCCGCGGCAAAGACCACGGCGGCGATGATCCAGAGGGCGATCATGACGCGGTTGCTCCTTTCTGCAGACTCTGATGCAGAGAATATTCTACAGAGCCAGTATACCACGCGGGCGGGCGGCGTGTCATCTGAATTTTTTCTTCAGAACCAGCAAATATTTACATTCTGTTTGCTATTTGGGGCGCGATATACTATAGTATATACTCGAAATTATGTGCCGCGCGGCGAAAACGGGCGGCGGAAGGATTTTTTGGTGCGCGCCCGAGGCGGCGCGATGGGAGAACTGTGATGGAAAAAATGACGTTTTGCGTGCCGTGCCTGTTTGGGCTGGAAGGGCTGGTGGCCGACGAGCTGCGGCGGCTGGAGCTGGAAAATGTCCGGGCGCAGGACCGGCGCGTGTTCTTTGACGGCGGCTTTGCGGCCATGGCCAAGGCAAATCTGTGCTGCCGGATGGGCGAGCGCGTGATGATCTTGCTGGCGCAGGGGCCTGTGCACAGCTTTGAGGATCTGTTCCAGCTGGTAAAGCGCGTGCCGCTGGAGGACTTTATTCCGAAGGACGGCGCGTTCCCGGTGAAGGGGTATAGCCTGAACAGCCAGCTGCACTCGGTGCCGGACTGTCAGGCCATTGTGAAAAAGGCGGCGGTGACGCGGCTGGGCGCGGCGTATGGGCTGGGCTGGATGCCGGAAACGGGCGCGACGTACCAGCTGCGGTTTTCCATTTTGAAGGACGAATGCGAGCTGTTTTTGGACACATCGGGCGTGAGCCTGCACAAGCGCGGCTACCGGCAGGTGGCCAATCTTGCGCCGCTGCATGAAACGATGGCGGCGGCGATGGTGAATCTGGCGCGGTATCGCGGGCGCGACTTTTTCTGGGATCCGTTCTGCGGCTCGGGCACGATCTGCATTGAGGCGGCGCTCATCGCGCTCAACCGCGCGCCGGGGCTGGGGCGCGGCTTTGGGGCGGAAAAGTGGGGCTGCGTGCCGAAAACAGTATGGCAGCAGGCACGCACGGAGGCAATGGACCGCGAATATCGCGGCGAGTACCGCATTCTGGGCACGGACATTGACCCGGAGTCGCTGACGATCGCGCGGGAGAACGCGCGCAAGGCGGGCGTGGGAAAGATCATCGAGTTCCGCGAGGGCGACGCGACGAAGCTGCCGCTGCCGTGCGACAAGGGCGTGATCGTGTGCAACCCGCCCTATGGCGAGCGGATGCTGGAGCAGCGCAGCGCGCAGCGGCTGTATCAGGCGTTTGGGCGGCATCTTAAATTTGCGGACGGATGGAAGAAGTATATGATCTCGTCTGAGCCGGAGTTTGAGCATTATTTCGGCAGGCAGGCGGTGAAGAAGCGGAAGCTGTATAATGGCCGCCTGCAGTGCAATGTCTATATGTACTACTAAGTCAAACGAAACCCGCTTCGCTGGGCTTTCGTTTGCGTGGGCTTGCAGCCTGCGCACGCATAATTTGTGTGCCGTAGGCACACAAATGAGCGCGTCAAAAAAGTGTTTTTGACACGCTTTCAAACGCGAACCGCTGTGCTGGGTTCGCGTTTGAGAAGGCTTGCGCCATGCTGCGCGCATAATTTGTGCGCTTACAGCGCACAAATTCCACACTTGCATGGCGTAAAGTATTTTCGGCGACGTACACGCCGCCGCCGAAAATGTTCTGGACTTTTTTCGCGCCTGCGG
>CAKTXB010000241.1 GCA_934630555.1 uncultured Oscillospiraceae bacterium | reverse complement strand
CCTTGCGCTTGAGCGTCATCACCGCCACGCCCTGCGTGGCGCGCGTCGTTTTCACGGCCAGCTGCGCCGTGGAGAAAATAAGCGCGCGCCCTTCGCTGGAATACAGCGCCACCTCATGATCTTCCGTCAGCAGCAGCGCCGCCTTCAGCGGGCTCTTGTCCGAATACGCGCCCGTCAGCTTGCGCCGGTTCGACTTTGTGTCATATCCGGCCAGGTCGACCTTCGCCACCTTGCCGTTTTCAAACACGAACACCATCGCTCCGTGGTAATCGCCCGGCAGACACACGGTAAAGAAGTTCTCGCCTTCGTCAAAGCCGAGCTTGCCCGGCAGATAGTCGCCCAGCGCAGAGGCTTTCCCATCGTCAAAGTCCGACAGGCGGCACTTATACACCTGGCACTGATCCGTAAATACCAGCATCTCGGCCCGGTTCGTCGCCTCGGCCGTAAGCAGCGGCCCGTCGCCTTCCTTGTATTTCTGCTCGCCCGACATCCGCAGCGACTGCGGCGTGATCTTCTTAAAATATCCCTCGCGCGATACGAATACCGTCACCGGATAGTCCGGCACATCCGGCTCGTCCGCCGCATCCTCGCCCGCGTCATAGGCCAGCAGCGTTCTCCGGGGCTGGCCATACTTGTCCGCCACGGCCTTCAGTTCCTGCACAATGATCTTTCGGATGCGCCGCTCGCTGCCGAGCGTCTGTTCCAAATCGTCGATCTCCTGTTCCAGTGTGTCCGTTTCCTGCAATTTTTTCAGGATGTATTCCTTGTTGATGTTGCGCAGCTTGATCTCCGCCACAAACTCCGCCTGCGTCTGGTCAATGCCAAAGCCGATCATCAGGTTCGGCACGACCTCCGCGTCCAGCTCCGTTTCGCGGATGATGGCAATGGCCTTGTCAATGTCCAGCAAAATTTTCCCAAGGCCCTTGAGCAGATGCAGCCGTTCCTTCTTCTTTTGCAGCTGGAAATACACCCGCCGGCGAATGCACTCCGTGCGCCACGCCGTCCACTCGGTCAGGATCTCGCGCACGCCCATCACGCGCGGCATCCCCGCGATCAGGATGTTGAAGTTGCAGCCAAACGAATCCTGCAGCGTCGTCGTGCGGAACAGCTTCTGCATGAGCTTGTCCGGGTCCGCTCCGCGCTTTAAGTCAATGGTGAGCTTCAGGCCGTTCAGGTCCGTTTCATCGCGCATATCCGCGATTTCCCGAATTTTTCCGGCTTTGATCAGTTCCGCCACCTTGTCCATGATGATCTCTGTGGCTGTGGTATAGGGGATCTCATAGATCTCGATCATGTTCCCCTCTTTTAAATACCGCCACCGCGCCCGGATGCGGAACGACCCGCGCCCGCTCTGATAGATAGCCTGCATCTGCGCCGGGTCATACAGGATCTCGCCGCCCGTCGGAAAATCCGGTGCCGGCAGCGTCTCCAGCAAATTTGCGTCAGAATTTTCGATCAGCGCGATCGCGGTGCTGCACACCTCTCGCAGATTGAACGAGCAGATATTCGACGCCATGCCCACCGCAATGCCCATGTTCGCCGATACCAGCACATTCGGAAACGTCGTCGGCAGCAGCGTCGGCTCTTTCGTCGTGCTGTCATAGTTGTCCGCAAAATCCACCGTGTCGCAGTCGATGTCACGGAACAGCTCCTGACAGATCGGCTCGAGCTTTGCCTCCGTGTAACGCGACGCGGCATACGCCATATCGCGCGAATATACCTTGCCAAAGTTGCCCTTGGAGTCCACAAACGGATGCAGCAGCGACTCGTTGCCGCGCGCCAAACGCACCATCGTTTCATAAATGGCCGCGTCGCCGTGCGGGTTCAGACGCATCGTCTGGCCCACAATGTTTGCCGACTTCGTCCGCGGCTTTGTAAGCAGCCCCATCTCATACATCGTATAAAGCAGCTTGCGGTGCGAGGGCTTAAAGCCGTCGATCTCCGGAATGGCGCGCGAGACGATCACCGACATCGCATAGGGCATATAGTTCTGCTCCAGCGTCTGGCAGATGGGCTGCTCCAGCACCTCTGCCCGCAGCCCCTGCACATTGGGGTCTACACGCTTTTCCGCCTCAGGCGGTTGTTTTTTCTTCGCCATAATCGTTTATTCCTTATCGTTCCTCAGTTTTTCACAGTGACTGAAAAATATCCGCCGCCCCGGCCTTCAAAGTCACTTCACCGGAAAAAGGCGCGCGAGCGACGGCGTGCCGTGTGCACGCCAAGCAAGCAGCAGCGCCCTTCTGGCGGGGAAGCTCCGCTGCACTCTGGCAGCCGAAGATTTTTCGTCAGAAGAAGGCGCGCGAGCGACGGCGTGCCGCGTGCACGCCAAGCAAGCCGCAGCGCCCTTCTGGCGGGGAAGCTCCGCTGCACTCTGGCAGCCGAAGATTTTTCGTCAGAAGAAGGCGCGCGAGCG
>CAKTXB010000240.1 GCA_934630555.1 uncultured Oscillospiraceae bacterium | reverse complement strand
CCTTTACCTGGGAGATCGTACCGGGTGCAGAGGTGTTTTCCGGGTCATACAGCGTTTGTACCGAGTCGGCAATGACAATGTCTGGCTGCGCCTCGTTGGCTGCCTCCAGCACCGCGCCGATGTCCGTTTCAGACAGCAGGAGCAGATTCTCTGTTTCTACACCCAGCCGTCCGGCGCGCAGCTTGATCTGCCGCTCGCTCTCTTCGCCGGATACGTACAAAACGCGCTGGGTCTTGCCAAGTTCCGCGCAGATCTGCAGCAGCAGCGTCGATTTACCGATACCCGGTGCGCCGCCCACCAGCACGAGCGACCCGTGCACCGCGCCGCCGCCCAGCACCCGGTCCAGCTCCGCCATGCCGGTGGAAAAGCGGACTTCGCCGCTGTCATCTACCTCGCGCAGACGGTGCGGTACGCTTCTGCCCGGTTTTGCGGCTGCGGCGGGCATTTTTGCCGCCGGCTTCTGCGCAAACTCTTCTATGGTGTTCCACGCCCCGCAGGCCGGGCACTGCCCCTGCCAGCGCGGTGTTTCATTGCCGCAGTTCGTGCAGTAAAATATCGTTTTAGACTTCATCGTTCTGTTCCTCTTCTGTCAGATACTGCCGCAGCACGCCGCAGATGGCCGCAGCCAGCCGTTTTTGATAATCTGGCTGCTGCAAAAGCGCCGCCTCCGGCGCATTTGATAAAAACCCACACTCCACCAACACGCCCGTGCAGCCGATATGCTCCATGAGATACACACCCTGCGCCGGTTTTGGCTGGCGGTGATTTTCCGGGTCGACCCCGGCACGCAGCGCACCTTGTAGCTGCGCCGCCAGTGCCTCGCTGCCGTCGGTGGCCGCATAAAACACCTGCGCGCCGTGGTATTTGTCCTCTGGGAAAAAGTTTTGATGAATGCTTACAAGCAGCGCATTCGGTGTTTCGTTTACCGCCTGCGTGCGGTTTTTGAGGTCCGACGTTTTCTTTTCCGCGATGCTCGTGCAGCCGCTTGAATAGACGGCCGTATCCGTTGTGCGGATCATGTGCGTCCGCACGCCGAAAAAATTCAGCAGATCACGCACGCGCAGGGCGATGGCCAAATTCAGTTCACTCTCGCGCACGCCGTCTGCTGACACTGCGCCGCCGTCCTCTCCGCCGTGCCCGGCATCAATGACCACGCACGTCGGCACATCCGCACACGCAGCCGAAGCCTGCGCCGCCGGCACAGCCCGCAATGCGCTGAGCAGGCACGCGTACACGGCCAGTGCCGCTACAACAGCCGGGAATATCCAACCCTTTTTGCATTCCATCGCCCTCACCTCATGATACCCTATGAGGTCCACCGGCGCATTATCCGCAAAAAGTTCCGCGCATCGGTTCGCGTAAAACAGGTGTTTTGTTCACCGTAATCATAACGCGCAGCCGGTGCGGCAGAAGTTATGCACACTGTCAACAGGTTTGTCAACAGCCTGTTTTCTCCTGTGCAGCGCGGAAAAACAGCAAAACAGGAAAACTCTGTAAAATCCACAAGCCGAGTTCTTTACGCCGTAAAGGAATGAAATTTGTTTACATAAAAACAATTCCTGCAGGGTTTATCGCGCCAGGGATCACAAGCAAAAAGTTGGACGAGCCGTCACCCCAGCTCAATAGAACGTGTGGCATAAGCATTCAGTGCCGCGTCGCCGCGCGTGCCGGCCAGATATTCGTAATAGCCCTGCGCCCCGATCATCGCGCCGTTGTCACCGCAAAGTGACAGCGGCGGCGTGTAAAGTGTCACGCCAAGCTGCTCGCACTGCGCTGCAAAATCGCCGCGAATGCGGGAATTTGCAGCCACACCGCCCGCAATGGCCAGCTTTCCATAGCCGCATTGCTGTACGGCTTGTATCGTCCGCGGTACCAGCGTATCGCTCACCGCACGCGCAAAGGACGCGCACAGCGACGCCTTGTCGATCGTCTCGCCTTTTTGCTCCGCGTTGTGGATCAGGTTGATGGCCGCTGTTTTCAGCCCCGAAAACGACATATCCAATGCGCTTGTGCTCACGCGGCCCACGGGCAGCGTGTATTTGCTGGCATCCCCTGTCTGGGCCTGCTTGTCCAGTGCCGCGCCGCCGGGATATGGCATCCCGAGCACGCGCGCGACTTTGTCAAAGCACTCTCCCGCTGCATCGTCGCGCGTGGTGCCAAGGATCCTGAATGTTGTGTAGCTCTGCACGTCCACGATCAGGCTGTGCCCGCCGGACACGACCAGACACACAAACGGCGGCTCCAGTTCCGGATACGCCAGATAGTTCGCGGCAATGTGCCCACGGATGTGATGCACCGGTACGAGCGGCAGATTCAAAGCCATGGCTGCCGCCTTGGCAAAGTTCACGCCCACCAGCACGGCCCCGATGAGCCCCGGCGCATATGTTACAGCCACAGCGTCCAAGTCATTCCGCGTCAGCTG
>CAKTXB010000239.1 GCA_934630555.1 uncultured Oscillospiraceae bacterium | reverse complement strand
AAGGGCTTTGACCCGTATGAGATCGTCAAGGGCATCCAGCCCATCTGCTTTGAAAACGCCTGCTGGGCGTACACCGTGGGCGCGGCGCTGGCCATCAAGAAGGGCGTAAAGACGGCGGCGGAGGCCGCGACGGTCATCGGCGAGGGCCTGCAGGCATTCTGCATTGACGGCTCTGTTGCAGACGACCGCAAGGTCGGCCTTGGCCACGGCAATCTGGGCGCGATGCTGCTGAGCGAGGAATCGCAGTGCTTCTGCTTCCTGGCCGGCCACGAGTCCTTTGCGGCGGCGGAAGGCGCCATCGGCATCGTGCGCAACGCCAACAAGGCGCGCAAGACGCCGCTGCGCGTGATCCTGAACGGTCTTGGCAAGGATGCGGCACAGATCATCTCCCGCATCAACGGCTTTACGTATGTGCAGACGCAGTTTGACTATTATACGGGCGAGCTAAAGATCGTGCGTGAGATCCGCTACTCCGAGGGTGAGCGTGCGAATGTGCGCTGCTACGGCGCGGACGATGTGCGTGAGGGCGTGGCCATCATGCACAAGGAGGGCGTGGACGTTTCCATCACCGGCAACTCCACGAACCCGACGCGTTTCCAGCACCCGGTCGCGGGCACGTATAAGAAGGAATGCGTCCAGCAGGGCAAGAAGTACTTCTCCGTCGCTTCCGGCGGCGGCACGGGCCGTACGCTGCACCCGGACAACATGGCCGCCGGCCCTGCTTCCTATGGTATGACCGACACCATGGGCCGTATGCACTCCGACGCGCAGTTTGCGGGCTCTTCGTCCGTGCCGGCGCACGTGGAGATGATGGGCTTCCTGGGCATGGGCAACAACCCCATGGTCGGCGCGACTGTGGCCGTGGCCGTGGCTGTTGCGGAAAGCATGAAATAATCAGAACTGACAATACGCAGCAGAGCGGCCCGGTGGCCGCTCTGTCTGTATCTTGGAAGGGAGAATGCAAAATGCTGGAATATGTGGATCGCCGCGGTACGGGCTGCGAAAAGTGGGATGGTCAGCGCAAGACGTTTGGCGAGGACGGGCTGCTCGGTATGTGGGTGGCGGATATGGATCTCAAGACCGCGCCGTGCGTGCAGCAGGCGCTGGCCAGACTGGTGGAACAGGGCGTTTATGGCTATAACTACCCGCCGGAGGGCTATTACACGGCGTTTGTGGACTGGGAATGGGAACAGCACGGCTATGCCATTGACCGCAAATGGCTGCGGTTCACGCCGGGCGTGGTGACGGGGCTCAATCTGTTCGTGCAGCTGTTTACCGAGGTGCAGGACGCGGTGCTCATTCTTTCGCCGGTGTATTATCCGTTCGCGAACGCGGTGCGGAACAATGACCGGCGGCTCGTGGAATGCCCGCTGGTGAATGACGGCGGCGTGTATTCGGTGGATCTTGCGCGGTTTGAGCGTGACATCACAGAAAACGACGTGAAGGCATTCATTTTGTGCTCGCCGCACAACCCGGTGGGGCGCGTGTGGACGAGCGAGGAGCTGCGGCGGATGCTGGACATCTGCAAGGCGCACGGCGTGAAGGTCATTGCGGATGAGATCCACCACGACATTGTGTTTGCGCCGCATGTGCATCACTGCGCGGCCACGGTGGGCAGTTATGACGAGATGCTGGTGACCTTGATGGCACCGAGCAAGACCTTCAATCTGGCGGGATGTCAGAACGCGTTTGCCGTGATCCCGGACGTGGAGCTGCGGCAGCAGTTCGACGCGCTGCAAAAGACGCTGGCGATGACGGGCGGCAGTATGTTTGGCTATGTGGCCGCCGAGGCGGCGTATCGCGGCGGCGCGGAGTGGTTTGCGGAGGTGAAGCAGGCCATTTGGGAGAACTTCGTGTTTGCACGCGACCGGCTGGCGGAGGCGCTGCCGCAGGCAGTGGTTTCGGAATTGCAGGGTACGTATCTCATGTGGATCGACTTTGGCGCGTATGTTGGTGCGGCGGAGATGGAGGACTTTTTCCAGCACCGCTGCCGTCTGGCGGTGGACTATGGCCGCTGGTTCGGGCCGGGCGCGGACACGATGGTCCGGCTGAATCTGGCCACGAGCCGGGAGAACGCACAATCGGCCGTGGAGGCCATTGTACAGAACATCCGGGCGATGGGAAGAGCATAGGTTTTTTGCCCCGGCTGCGCGAGCGGCTGGGGCTTTTGCACGCCGAAAGGCGTGCTTTTTTTGCGCCGGTGGGGCGCAAGTGGGGGGCGGGGCTTTGCCCCGCTGGCCCCTTGTTTTTTTTGCGACCTTACAGGTCGTGCGGGGGTTTTTGCGGGGCTTCGCCCCGGTGCTCTGTTGTTTTTTGCAACCCTTAGGGTTGTACGGTTTAGATTGCAGTGCCTGCAAGGGGGGGTACGGGGCTTCGCCCCGGTACCCCTTGCTTTTGCAAAACCTGTAGGTTTTACGATTTACTTGCAGTGCCTGCTAG
>CAKTXB010000238.1 GCA_934630555.1 uncultured Oscillospiraceae bacterium | reverse complement strand
ACTTGCATGGCGTAAAGTATTTTCGGCGACGTACACGCCGCCGCCGAAAATGTTCTGGACTTTTTTCGCGCCTGCGGGCGCGAACTCTGCGAGGCTTTTTTGACGATCTGAAAGGCGCTGCTTCCCGCAGCGCCCTTTTCTTTATCCTTTTTTGAAAAATGCCACGGCCACAACGCCCGGGCCGGTATGCGTGCCGATGACGCTACAGATCAGCGTGGATTCCAGCTTGTCGATCCGGCCCTGCCAGAGGGCGCGGCTGTCCTCCACATATTTTTGCAGACACGCGTCGCTCAGTCCGCTATACCCGAGCAAAACCGGCAGGGAAAAATCCACGCCGCCGCACTGGGCGATCTTTTCCGTGAGCAGGTTATTCCCCTGCTTCGAGCCGCGCGCCTTGCCGATGAGCTGGATCTCGCCGTCCTGAATGGTGACAACGGGTTTGATATTCAAAAGCCCGCCCGCAAAGGCGACGGTTTTGGACACGCGGCCGCCGCGCTTGAGGTATTCGAGCGTGTCGAGCAGAGCGATGAGGCAAATATCCTGCCGTTTTTCTTCCAGATGGGCGGCAAGCGTTTTGGCATCCATACCATGGGCCGCGCAGCGGAGCGCATACTCTGTGAGAATGCCTGCGCCGATGGCAACGCTCTGGCTGTCCACGACGTAAATATCGTCATAGTCCGCCGCCGCGATGCAGGCGCTCTGGTATGTGCCGGAGAGCTTGGACGAGAGCGTAATGACGACGGCGCTGCCGCCTGCGCGGGCGACGTCCTCAAATACCGTCTGGAACGCGGCGGGCGTCGCCTGACTGGTGGTGGGCAAAACATCGCTCTCCACCAGCCGCTCATAAAACCGGCGGCGGTCGATCGTCACGCCCTCAACGAGCGTTTCGCTGCCGAAATGCACCGTCAGCGGCACGATGCGGCACTGCGCCGCAAACCACTCCGGCATATCTGCTGTGGAATCCACAATGATCTGAACGTGTTTCATAGTTCCTCCGTAACGCTGCCGAACCTGCCCTTCCGGCCGCAGATGTCGTCTAAATTGGTGCTGATGGTTTGCAGGGCGCGGTACATGGTTTGGCGCTCTTCCTCGGTCAGGCCGGTGCTGGCAGCCTCTACAATGCTGGCAATGCGGGCGTGAATGACGCCGCAGACGGCCCAGCCGGTCTCAGTGAGATAGAGCGGCGTTTTATAGCGCCGTGCGGTGCTGCCGCGTGCTGTGATGTAGCCGTGCGTTTGCAGATATTCCAGGGAGCGTGAGATGGCGGCCTTGTCCTCATCGCAGCGCTCACACAGCGCGCTGGCGGTCAGGCCGTCGGACAAAGAGAGATAATACAGGCACGACACGTGCGGGCCCTTGAGCTGAAACTCCGCCATCTCCTCCGACTTGATGCGCTTGACACTGCGCGACAGACGCGCGATCAGCAGCGTGAACAGTGCAAAACGTCCATCCAGTTCCATGACCGCCCTCCCGTATTGTTGATTTATCAACTTGTTGCAGTATAGCGTTTCTTTGTTGATTTGTCAACAAGCATTTTCATTCCCGGACTTCCGGGCACACGTGGGGGCTGATATAATAGTTGGACGGTTTCATCTCGGATGCACCGTGTTTTTGCGAACGAAAAGAGAGAGGATTTTTTGGAGTCATGAAGAAAAAGCTCAGTACAGAAGAATACGTCTGCGTGGCCAGTATGCTGTTTGGCCTGTTCTTTGGCGCCGGCAACCTCATTTTCCCTGTACACATGGGGCAGATGGCGGGTTCGCACGTCTGGACGTTCATTTTCAGCATCATTTCGTTCCTGTTTGCAAACCTCGGTCTGAACAGCATCATTGCCTATTCCGTGCCGATGCTCATGTTCCTGTATCCGCTGGCCATTGTGCTCATCGCGCTGGCGCTGCTGGGGCGGCTGTATGACAACGACACGCGCGTGTACCGCTGGGCGATCGGCTTTACGCTGGCAGCGGCGCTGTACGACGTGGTCGCAGCGTTGCCGGAGAGGCTGTTTCACGCCATCCACGGCGAGGCCACTCAGGTGTTCGGTCTGCGTTTTCTGCCGCTGGCCGGGATGGGCCTTGGCTGGGTGCGCCCCGCTGCCGTTGGACTTGTCATTGGCCTTGCGATCCGCTTTGCAAAGCCGCAGACGACCAAATAATAAAATTCCCGGAACGGCTTGCACCATTCCGGGGATTTATTTTTCGCTCACGCCGCAGATCGGTGGCTTTGGGAACCGTGATGAGCGCGGAAAACTATATTTTTTGAGTGCTGCGTTTCAGAGCAGTATGCACTGCAATGCGGGGAAATTTCCAAGGGGCATAAAAATCGTCGGAGCAAAGCGAACTTTGCTCCGACGATGGTGCGGGAGATGAGACTTGAACTCACACGACGGTTGCCACACGCCCCTCAAACGTGCCTGTCTACCTATTCCAGCACTCCCGCATTT
>CAKTXB010000237.1 GCA_934630555.1 uncultured Oscillospiraceae bacterium | reverse complement strand
TTTTTCTGGCAAGGCAGAAAAAAGTCAGCCGCCGGAGGCACAGGTGCAGTGTTGCAAACACTGAGGAAAGAACGGTGCCCTCGCACTGCAGGTGCGACCAGCAAAAAGCGGTGGCGGGCGCTGACCTGCCGACTATGGCAAAAACGGGCGGGGGCGCCCACCTGCCGATCCCGGCGGCTTAAAATCCCCACGGCAGAAATGCCGCCAATATCGCAAACCAGATCGCCGGCAGCATATTGGCCACGCGCAGCTTCTTCCCCCAGATGAGGTTGACGCCGATGCAGAAAATGAGAATAGAGCCGATGAGCGAGAGGTAGGCAATGGCGGTGTCGGTCATGACCGGCGCGACGAGGCGGGCCAGCAGCGTCATGCAGCCCTCGAATACAAAGACCGGGATAGCGGAAAACACGCAGCCGCGGCCAAGCGAGGATGTCATAACGGCGACGATGATGCAGTCGAGAACGGACTTGACGGCAAGCGTGGAACAGTCGCCGCGCAGGCCGTCCTGAATGGCGCCCATGATGGCCATGGCGCCGATGGACACCGTGAACGAGGCGGTGACGAAGGCATTTACAAAGCCTGCATCGCCGCTGTTGCCGGTTTTGGCTTTGAGCCATGCGCCAAAGCGTTCAAAGCCGCGCTCGATGCCGAGCAGTTCGCCGGCGATCGTGCCGAGCGCGAGGCAGAGGACGACGAGCATGGAGCGGCAGCTCGTGACGGCGGCATTTTCAATGCGCAGCATTCCTTCCATGGCTCCGGCAATGCCGAGGAACAAAACGCTGACGCCGCAGGCGCGACTCAGCGCTTCCTGCTGGCTGGGCTGAAAGAGCTTGCCGGTAAAATGTCCGATCAGGCCGCCGAGGACAATGGAGGCGCTGTTGAGGAGGGTTCCAAGTCCGATCATAAGGGGTCCTCTCTTTCTGAAACAGAGTGCAGGCCCTGAGAGGGCCGGCTTGACAGGGTGGTTATATCACAACGCCGGGCAAGATACAAGGATGTTTTTTGGCAGGTGCGCTGCTTGACAGACAGGGAAGCGGTGTGTAGAATAGGAGCGCAATTTCATAGCAGACAGTTCGCAGCGCCGCAGGGCGCGATCCATCCTGTCTTAAAACAAAACCAGGGAATGAGCCGGTATCCGGGCGCGATGTGGCGCGCACTGGGGCAGGCTCGGGATGGATGCTGCGTACAGCATCCATTTTTTTACCCGGCAAGGAGGAAATCATGAAAAAGATCACCACAAGACAAATCGCACTGAACGGCGTTGTGGCGGGGCTGTATGTGGCCATCACCATTTTGACGGCGTCATTTGCCTATGGCAACATCCAGTTCCGCATTGCGGACGCGATGTGCCTGCTCGTGTGCATAGAACCGTCACTGACGGTGGGGCTGACGCTGGGCTGCCTGATCTCGAATCTGTTTTCGACGGTTTCGGCGCTGGACATCATCATCGGTACGGCGGGCACGCTGCTGGGCTGCCTGCTGACAGTGCATATTAAGAAAACATGGCTGCTGCCGATCCCGACGATCTTGTCGAACGCGGTGCTGGTGGGCGCGATGCTGTCGTGGGTTCTGATGCCGGCGGCAGAGTTTTGGAAGGGCTTTTTCGTGATGGGCGCCGAGGTGGCAGCAGGAGAGATCGTGGTGCTGTATGCGCTGGGCGTGCCGCTGGTGCTGGCGATGAAAAAGTCAGGCTTTTTAGAAAAGCTTTTGGAAAGGCAGAAGTAAAATGGAGTGCGCCGAAAGGCGCACTTCTCAGTCTGTCAAAAAAGCCTCGCAGAGTTCGCGCCCGCAGGCGCGAAAAAAGTCCGGATCATTTTCGGCGGCGGCGTGTACGTCGCTGAAAATACTTTACGCCATGCAAGTGTGGAATTTGTGCGCTTATAGCGCACAAATTATGCGCGCAGCATGGCGCAAGCCTTCTCAAACGCGGACCCAGCGCAGCGGTCCGCATTTGAAAGCGTGTCAAAAATACTTTTTTGACACGCTCTGGAGTGCGCCGAAAGGCGCACTTCTTTTTTGTGCCCGGCGGAACGCAGGTGCAGTGTTGCAGACACTGCGGCAAAAACAGTGGGCGGGCGCAAGGCTGCCGGCTCTGGCGATCCGCCGCGTGCGGGCGTGATAAAAGGACGCGGTATTTCTGCTGCGCCCTTCCGTGGCCCTGCTTTTTGTTTCGGCCTCGCGCCTCACATTCCGGCGACATCCCCGATCGCCGTTTCCAACAGCCGCATGGCACGCTCTGCATTGTACTGCACCGGATGTTTACTGGGTATTATGCGCCGCAGACGCTGCAGGGCTGTGCAGATGCGGAGGCGTAAAATCACGGCGAAAATATTTTGAAAAACAGTTGACTTTTTTCACCCCTTCCGCTATAATCATCCTTGCTGTTGCAATGCTGGTATAGCTCAGTTGGTAGAGCAGCTGATTTGTAATCAGCAGGTCGGGGGTTCGAGTCCGTCTACCAGCTC
>CAKTXB010000236.1 GCA_934630555.1 uncultured Oscillospiraceae bacterium | reverse complement strand
CCCTTCAGGGGCTGCGTCTGTATAAAGCCCTTCTAGGGCTTATTCAAGCCTCCGGCTTAGCCGGAGGTTTTGACTTTTCGTGAGCCTATTTTGCAACAGACTCATTTTTATGACTTATGCGTTTTTCCGGACCTTGAGCTTTTTGATCAGATCCTTGAGATACGGCCAGACGGCGCAGAAGATAGCCACGCCGAGCAGCGCCGCGGAAACGGGCCGCTGGAAGAAACTGACCCATCCGTTGTCCGAGTAGGAAATGGCCTTGCGCAGATTCGTCTCCAGCATATTGCCGAGGATGAATGAAAGGATCATCGGGCTGGTGGGCAGTCCACCCCAGGCCATCAGCAGGCCGATGACCGCAAAAACCAGCACCATCAGGATGGCCATGATAGTATACTCCCCGGAGAACGCGCCGAGGAAGCAGATAAGCAGAATCGCCGGATAGAGATAATGCTTCGGGATCTGAAGGATGCGCGGGTAGACCGGCATGCCGACAATCTCCAACACGAACACGATGAGGGCGGCGACCAGTACGGTCACGAACATGATGTTGACCATAGGCGCGTTGTTCTTGATCATCAGCGGGCCTGCCTCAACGCCGTGGATCATCAGCGCGCCGAGCAGGATGGCCGAGGCCGTGTCGCCCGGAATGCCGAGCGCCACCATCGGGATCATCGCACCGCCGATGGATGCGTTGTTCGCGGTTTCCGGCGCGAAGACGCCCTCCACCGTACCCTTTCCGAACTCTTCGGGATGCTTTGAGGCGCTCTTGGCCATGGCATAGGCCGTGACGTTGGAAAGCGCCGCGCCCATGCCGGGCAGGAAGCCGATCCACACGCCGACCAGCCACGAGCGGAGGATGTTCCAGACGTTGTCCTTCATGTCCTTGGCTGGCCACTTGAAGCGACCAATCTTCTGCTCGACCTTTGTCTTGCTGCTGTTTTTCGCGTAGTCGATCAGGATGGTCGAGGCGGCAAAAATGCCCAGCATGACATAGGTCAGTGAGAAGCCGCCCTTCAGGAAATAGGTGCCGAACGTGAAGCGCTCCGCCGCGTCCACCGGCGCAAGGCCCACGCATGAGAGCAGGATACCGATAGCCGCCGAAAGGAAGCCCTTGAACAGGTTGTCCTTGGACAGCGTGACGACCATCGAAATGGCGCACACGCCAAGGGCGAAATATTCCCACGGGCCGAGCGAAATCGCAATCTTTGCAATCAGCGGGCAGGCCAGCATGGCCAGCAGCGCCGAGGGCGTGGTGCCAATAAAGTTGGACACGCAGCCCGCGCTCAGCGCGCGCACGGCCTCGCCCTTGAGCGCCATCGGATGGCCGTCATAGCACGTTGCGATGGACGCCGCCTCGCCTGGAATACCCAGCAGGATCGAGCCGATGAAGCTGCCTGAGCAGCCGCCAACCCACAGGGAAATCAGAAATGCGATGGCCAGCGAATGATCCATCCGGTACGTCAGCGGCATGAGCAGGATCATGGCTCCGGTGCCGCTCAGGCCGGGAATTGCGCCGAATATGATGCCGATGATCGCGCCGAGGATGATCATCGGCAAGATCTGCGGCGTAAAAATGGTTTGTAATGCCTGTAAAACCGCCATATTCTCTCCTCCTCATTTCAGAAAGCCCATCGGCAGCGGAACTGCTAGAAGCTTTGTAAAGCCAAGATACAGCACTGCGGTGATGAGCACGGAATACAGCAGGCGCTTCCACCATGCCACCTTTTCTCCGAACGAGAACATGCTGGACAGCGCGTACAGCAGCGCGGCCGACAGCGGCAGGAAGCCGACCAGATCCAGCAGCGCATAATACGCAGCCATGACCGCAAACATGGCCAGCAGTTTGCCCCACTGGCGCGGGAGCAGGAACACTTCGTCCTCGCCCTCTTTGTTCCGCGTGACAATCAGCCCGACGCCGCAGATGAGAAACAGCACGCACGCAATGCTCGGGAACAGTCTCGAGCCGGGGTCTCCGGCCATCGTGGAGTCCGGGATCTTCCGCGTTAGATAGCCGAACATCAGCCCAAGAAACACAGAAATGGCGCCGACGGTACGATTTTTTGTCATTTCATCCTCCCTAAATATTTTGTGCAATAGTACCGAAACACGCTCGATACGAGCTTTTTACGGCAACTATTCGATCAAGTATCTCAACATGATCCAGATCCAGTGGACATCAGTCAGCATCAAAACCCTAGCGATTTGTGCAGCTTACAGGGGAAATGGGCATGACAAACAGAACGTCTTGCCTGCGCTGTGACGGCCTTCTGTATCATCCGCTCCTCCTGCGGCAGCAAACCTCCTATGTCTAACAGGATCATCCGCGCAAGGCGGCGTCCTCAATTCCTTCGTTCTGCCTGTCCACAGTTGTGTGCCGCTGATGCTCCGTTGCAGGATCGGTTGTTCCCTGGTGCAACTCTTTGCGGCTACCGGCTCTATATTTGTTGAACTTGCATTCCTGTCACCCGGCACCATTGAACTGGCGGACGCTTCCCGGTTACAGGGTTTCTTTGTCAG
>CAKTXB010000235.1 GCA_934630555.1 uncultured Oscillospiraceae bacterium | reverse complement strand
CGGCCATGGTCGTGGCGGCATCGCTGCTGTGTATCACGGTGCACGAAACGTGCCACGGGTATGCCGCCTATCTGCTGGGCGACCCGACGGCAAAGCGCATGGGGCGGCTGTCGCTGAACCCCATCAAGCATATTGACCTGGTGGGCCTTATCATGATGGCGGTCGCGCACTTTGGCTGGGCGAAGCCCGTGCCGGTCGATCCGCGGTATTTTAAAGATCCCAAGGCGGGCATGGCTGTTACGGCGCTGGCCGGGCCGGTCTCCAATGTGGTGCTGGCGTATGCGGCCGTGCTTTTACAGAGCGTTTGCGCGGCGCTGTATTACCGGAATGGGAGTACAGTCTGGGAGTATGTGTGGACGTTCTTCTACTGCGTGGAAATTATCAGCGCGGGTCTTGCGGTGTTCAATATTTTTCCCATTCCGCCGCTGGACGGTTCCAAGGTGCTGTTTGCGTTTTTGCCGCAGCAGGCCTATGACAAGCTGATGCGGTATGAGCGCTACGGCATGGGGCTGCTGGCGATCCTGCTTTTGACGAATGTGCTGGATGCGCCGCTGCTGTTTTTGCGCGAGGGCTTGCAGAACGGACTGAACGCCATCGGCACGTGGCCGCTGTATCTCATTTTGAAGCTGGCGGGGTAATGAGCATGGAAGAACCGCAATATCATCTTTCGGGCATTGTCCACGCGCGGGCAGAGGCCATGGAGGATTTTGACGGGCCGCTGGACGTCATTTTCCTGCTGCTGAGTAAGAACAAAATCGAAATACAGGATGTGAGCATCACGTCCATTCTGGAGCAGTATCTGGCATATCTGGACGAAATGAAACGGCTGGACGTGGAGATCGCCAGTGCGTTTACGGCTATGGCGTCACATTTGATGCTCATTAAGACAAAGATGCTGCTGTCCGCCGCCGAACAGGCGGAGGCCATGAGCGAGATGGAGCTGCTCATTCAGTCGTTGGAGCAGCGGCAGCGCAAGCAGGCGTATGAGCAGATGCAGACGGCGTTTTCGTGGCTGTCGGCGCGCAATGAGATCGGACTGGGGCTTTTTTGCAAGCAGCCGGAGCCGTATACGCGCGACCAGACGTACCGCTATCAGCACGATGCGCAAGACCTGGCGGACGCATTTGCCGCCATGCAGGAGCGCAGCGAACGGCTGCTGCCGCCGCCGGTCTCCAACTTTGCCGGCATTGTGGGCACGGAGCCATTCCCGGTGACGGTGAAAGCGGCGCAGCTTTTAAAGCGGCTTTTGTCGCACGGGGTGTGCAAATTCCGCGCACTGTTCCGCGGCAGCAAGAGCCGGTCGGAAATCGTAGCGACATTTCTGGCAATACTTGAATTATGTAAACTTAAATCTGTTTCGGTGGAGCAGGCAGAGGACGACGATGTGTCGGTGACGTATCTGAAAATGCCGGACGAAGCGGTGGTGGAGTAAGGGGGCAGCATGGAAGAAACGGAATTGCAGCGCACGCTGATGGCGGTGCTGTTTGCTGCCGGTGAGCCGGTGAGCGTGGCGCGGCTGGCACAGTCACTGGAAACGGACCCCGGCGAGATCGAGCGCGAGGCAAAGGCGCTGATGGATAAGCTGGCGTTTGGTCGCAGCGGCATCCGCATCGTGCGGCTGGAGGACGCGTATCAGATGTGCTCGGCCTCGGAGCAGGCAGAATTTGTGACGCGGACGCTGGAAACGCGCAAGCCGCCGAAGCTGTCACAGTCGCAGCTGGAAACGCTGACGATCATTGCGTATTATCAGCCGACAACGAAAGCATATGTGGAGCAGATCCGCGGCGTGGACAGCGCGTACAGCGTCAGTGCGCTGCTGACGAAGAAGCTCATCTGCGAGGATGGGCGGCTGAATGTGCCGGGGCGGCCAATCTTGTATCGCACGACGCCGGATTTTCTGCGGGTGTTCGGCTTGCAGACACTGGACGATCTGCCGGAAATTGAGCTCATGGACCTGCATAACCGGCAGCAGCTGCAGCAGCAGGCGGAGGCCGAGGCCGCGCAGGCGGCGCAGCCGCAGGAGCAGCCACTGCCCGGTCAGCAGACCATGCCGGGCATGGAGGATGCGGAGGCATGACGTGGTGGATGATCGTACTGCTCGTGCTGGCGGTGCTTGACTTTATCGGCTGCATCCTGATCGGTGTGGATGCGGGCTTTGACGGCGAGCTGCGGCTGCGCCTTAAAATCGGCTTCATCCGCGTGAACCTTCTGCCGCCCAAGCCGAAGAAACCGAAAAAGCGGAAAAAGCAGCCTGCCGCGCGAAAGCCGGCGAAAAAAGCGACCTCCGTACCGAAAAAGCCGCTGCTGACAGGCGATCCGGCGCAGCTGCGGCAGCTGCTGGAGCTTGGCGTGCAGACGCTGGGCGATGTGCGGCGGAAGATCTGCGTGGAGCGGCTGGAGCTGTTTTTGTATTTTGGCGGGGAGGACCCGGCGCAGGGCGCGATCGCCTATGGGTGGGCGTGGGCTGTGATCGGGGGGCTGACGCCGCTGCTGGACAGCTTGTTTGTGATCCGCCGGCGGCAGATCGAGCCGCGGTTTGTGCCCGGGGAAGCGAAAATGCGCTTTACGGGCCGCATTGTTGTAACGA
>CAKTXB010000234.1 GCA_934630555.1 uncultured Oscillospiraceae bacterium | reverse complement strand
AAAAGTATTTTTGACACGCTCTCAAACGCGAACCGCTGCGCTGGGTCCGCGTTTGAGAAGGCTTGCGCCATGCTGCGCGCATAATTTTTGCGCCTTTGGCGCAAAAATTCCACACTTGCATGACGTAAAGTATTTTCGGTGACGTACACGCCGCCGCCGAAAATGATCCGAACTTTTTTCGCGCCTGCGGGCGCGAACTCTGCGAGGCTTTTTTGACAATCTGCGTGCGGCGGAGCGTGCTCCGCCGCACTTTTTGGAGGAACTTTCTATGAATACGACCGCAATCGTCACCGTCGTCGGGCCCGACCGCGTCGGCATCATCGCTGAAGTTTGCCGCACCCTGGCTGACCTCGGCCTCAATGTGCTGGAGATCAGCCAGACCATCATGTCCGGGATGTTCACCATGATCATGCGCGTCCAGCCCACCGCAGCAACGCCCGACTTTGAGACTGTGCGTGCCCGTCTGGACGGCAAGGGCGCGGAAATGGGCCTGTCCGTGCGCATCCAGCGCGAGGATATTTTCGACGCCATGCACACCGTGTGAGGACTCTGCCATGCTCAAACACTCTGACATCATGTCCACGGTCGATATGATCGACCACCAGCATCTTGACATCCGCACCGTGACCATGGGCATCTCCCTGCTCGACTGCGCCGACCCCGATCCCAAAGCCTGCGCGCAGAAAATTTACGACAAAATTTGCCGTCTCGCCAAAGATCTGGTGCCCACCTGCTGCGCCATTGAGCGGGAGCTCGGCATTCCCATCGTCAACAAGCGCATCTCCGTCACGCCCGTCTCGCTCGTAGCCGGCGCGTGCCGGACAGAGGACTTCGTGCCCTTCGCCAAAGCCCTTGACCGCGCGGCCAAGGCGTGCGGCGTCAACTTCATCGGCGGCTTCTCGGCGCTCGTCCACAAGGGTATGACCTCCGGTGACCGGCGGCTCCTCGCCGCCATCCCGCAGGCGCTGGCCGAAACCGACGTCGTCTGCTCCAGCGTGAACGTCGCCACCACCAAGGCCGGCATCAACATGGACGCCGTGCTTGAGATGGGCCGCATCGTCAAAAAAACCGCGGAACTGACAAAAGCGCAGGGCGGCCTTGGCTGCGCCAAGCTCGTCGTGTTCTGCAACGCTGTGGAGGATAATCCCTTCATGGCCGGCGCCATGCACGGCGTGGGCGAGGCTGAGTGTGTTCTGAACGTCGGCGTGTCCGGCCCGGGCGTCGTGTACCATGCGCTGCAAAGCGTCAAAGGCCGCCCGCTCGACGAGGTCGCGGAAACCGTGAAAAAGACGGCCTTCCGCATCACCCGCATGGGCCAGCTCGTCGCGCAGGAGGCTTCGCGCCGCCTCGGCGTGCCGTTCGGCGTCGTAGACCTCTCGCTGGCCCCCACCCCCGCCGTTGGCGACAGCGTCGCCCGCATTCTGGAAGAAATGGGGCTTGAGACCTGCGGTACCCATGGCACGACCGCCGCGCTGGCACTGCTGAACGACGCTGTCAAAAAAGGCGGCCTCATGGCCTCCGGCTCCGTCGGCGGCCTGTCCGGCGCGTTCATCCCCGTGTCCGAGGACGAGGGCATGATCGCCGCCGCCCAAAGCGGCGTCCTGTGCCTCGATAAGCTCGAGGCCATGACGTGCGTCTGCTCTGTCGGCCTTGACATGATCGCCGTGCCCGGCGACACCACCGCCGAGACCATCTCTGCCATCATCGCCGACGAGGCCGCCATCGGCATGGTCAACAGCAAGACCACCGCCGTCCGCCTCATCCCCGCCCCCGGCAAGCGCGTGGGCGACTTTGTCGAATTCGGCGGTCTGCTCGGCGCGGCCCCCGTCATCCCGGTCCACCCGGAATCGGCAGCTGACTTCATCGCCCGCGGCGGCCGCATCCCCGCCCCGATGCAAAGCCTCAAAAACTGATTTTTCCGCCGCTTCGCAGCCAAAAGGAAACTTTTTCAAAAAATCGTCGCCCCGCGCCCTATATTTGTGCGGTTTTTTCCATAAAAAACGCAATTAGGACTGGAAAATCCCCCGAATATGCGGTATGATAGGTGCGAGGGAAGCAACACAAACGCACACAAACAAAGCATAAACCAAATCCCACAGCCATGCTTATGAAGGAAGGAATCATTATGGAAAAAAGCAAATTGCAGGAGCTGAAGCTGAACGCCGCCAAGGCGCGCCTGCTGGGCGTGCAGATGGTGCACGATGCAGCCTCCGGCCATCCGGGCGGCTCTCTGAGCTGCATGGACGTTCTGACGTACCTCTATTTCGACGCCATGCGCGTTGACCCGAAAAACCCGCAGTGGGCGGATCGTGACCGCTTCGTCATGTCCAAGGGCCACTGCTCGCCCGCCGTCTATCCCGTGCTGGCGCTGCGCGGCTTCTTCCCGGTCGAAAACCTGAAAATGTTCCGCCGCATCGACGGCCATATGTCGGGCCACGTCGAAATGCACTATAACCCGGGCGTGGATATGTCCACCGGCTCGCTGGGTCAGGGCATCTCCGTGGCTGTCGGCATAGCGCTGGCCGGCAAGCAGTCCGGCAAGGACTACCGCGTCTACGCCATCCTGGGTGACGGCGAACTGGCCGAAGGCCAGGTGTGGGAGG
>CAKTXB010000233.1 GCA_934630555.1 uncultured Oscillospiraceae bacterium | reverse complement strand
TCGTAATTCGCTATTGAGAACCTTGTCGCCGCCTCGAATTTTCTCAGCGACGCGTGAGTCAGTTCCGGGAACGATTTGAATATGTTTTTTCTTTTTGCGCTTCGGCTTTTCGAGCTTCCTGCCCTTGCCGTCTGCGATGAGGACGTAGTCGCCGTCTGTTTCCAGCACGAAGAACAACTGTCCTTTGTCGCGACCGGCCAACGAAACAATCATGTCCGATTTGCCAATATCCATACTCAAAGGTCCTCTTAGACGGTGAGAATTTCCGGCTCGCCGTCGGTGATCAGCACAGTATTCTCATAGTGCGCCGCGAGCTTGCCATCGGCAGTTACGGTCGTCCAGCGGTCTTTGAGGACCTTTATCTCGTAAGTGCCCTCTGTGACCATCGGCTCGATCGCCAGGGTCATGCCTTTGACCATACGCGGCCCCCGACCGGGGGAACCAAAGTTCGGCACCTCCGGCTCTTCGTGCAGCTGCTCGCCTACGCCGTGACCTACGAAGGCGCGCACCACACCAAAACCGTTCTGCTCGACATATGTCTGCACAGCGTGGCCGATGTCGGAGATCCGGCAGCCCGGCCGGGCATAGCGGATCCCCTCATAGAAACTCTGCTTTGTCACCGAAATGAGCTTTTGTGCCGTGGGAGAAATGCTTCCACAGGCAAAGGTTGCGGCGCAGTCACCCGTAAAACCTTCCCAGCTGGCGCCGACATCCACCGATACGATGTCGCCTTCGCGCAGCACCCGGTTGTCCGGAATGCCGTGAATAACGACCTCGTTGACGGAGATGCAGGTGCTGGCGGGAAAACCTCCATAACCAAGGAACGTCGGTTTCGCGCCCTGTGACACGATAAAATCATGCACAGCTTTGTCGATCTGTCTGGTCTTGACGCCCGGTCTTACCATTTCGCCTGCCAATGCACGCGCTGCCGCGGTAATTTTACAGGCCTTGCGCATGACCTCCAGTTCGCGCTCGTTTTTCACTGAGATCATATCAGACTCCCAGTGCCCGCAGGATGTCCGCCGTAGCGGCTTCGATGGGCTGATCGCCATTGACCAGCTTCAGAATGCCGAGCTTGCGGTAGAAGTCCTTGAGTGCTTCTGTTTCTGCGTGGAACACCTTGAGGCGGTTTTTGACCGTTTCAGGCGCGTCATCCTTGCGGACGACCAGTTCGCTGCCGCACAGGTCGCAGACGCCCTCTTTTTTCGGCGGGTTTGCTGTGATGTGGAAGCTCGCGCCGCAGCTGCCGCAGACGCGGCGGCCGGTCATGCGGGCCTCGATGACGCTGTCCGCGATCTCGATGGACACAACACAGTCGAAGTGGATACCGGCGTCTTCCAGAGCCTGGGCCTGCGGGATGGTGCGGGGCACACCGTCAAGGATGTAGCCGTTGGCACAATCGTCGCGGGCCACCCGGTCCCGAACGATGCCAATGATGACATCGTCGGGAACGAGCTTGCCGTTATCCATGAATTCTTTGGCTTTCAGTCCGGTCGGCGTACCGTTTTTGATCGCCTCACGGAGAATGTTGCCGGTGGAAATGGTGGGGATGTTCAGCTTTTTGCTGACGATCTCCGCCTGCGTTCCTTTGCCGGCGCCGGGAGCGCCCAAAAGAATCAGTTTCATTTCCTGTACCTCCGGCTTATTCGAGGAAGCCCTTGTAGTGGCGCATGAGCATCTGAGCTTCCATGGCTTTCACCGTTTCAAGCGCAACGCCGACGACGATGATGACGGACGTGCCGCCGATGCCAAGGCTGTTGTTGCCCAGGATGTTGCCCACAATGATCGGGAGCAGCGCAATAATGGCAAGATACAGCGCGCCAAAGAGCGTGATCTTGTTGATGACCTTCAGGATGAAATCGGAGGTCGGCTTGCCCGGACGGAAACCGGGGATGAAGCCGCCGTTCTTCTTGAGGTTATTGGCGATCTCGATCGGGTTAAACTGAATGGTTGCATAGAAGTAGCTGAACGCGATGATCAGCAGGAAATAGCACACCATGTAAACAACGCTCTTCGTATCGAAGATGTATTTGTTCATCCAGGTCCAGAAGCCGCTCGAGCCTGTGCCGGTGAAGGCAACGATGGTGGCAGGCAGCGAGGCGATGGACTGCGCGAAGATGATGGGCAGAACGCCGGACATATTGACCTTGATGGGCAGGTGTGTATTCTGGCCACCGTACATCTTGCGGCCGACGACGCGCTTGGCATACTGCACCGGGATGCGGCGCTCGGAATCCGTGATGAACACGATGAACATGATGATCGCCAGGATGCCGACGACCAGCAGGATGGCCACATACCACGTCATGGAGAAGAGGTTGCCCACGAGCGTCGGGATGCGGGATACGATGCCGGCGAACAGGATCATGGAGATACCATTGCCAATGCCGAATTCGTCGATCTGCTCACCCATCCACATCAGGAAGGACGCGCCGGCGGTGAAGGTCAGAACGATGACCAGGGCGTTGATGAACGACGTCTTACCATCCGCAAGGAGGCTATAGTTCTTGAGCATGATGAAGTAGGCAAAGCCCATCAGCAGGCCAAGACCGATCGTGGTGTAGCGGGTGATGCTCTTGATCTTTTTGCGGCCTTCTTCACCGCCGTCCTTTGCCAGACGCTCGAGTGCGGGGATG
>CAKTXB010000232.1 GCA_934630555.1 uncultured Oscillospiraceae bacterium | reverse complement strand
CCTTTGACCATGAACCTCCGCAGCGACGATAAATTTGTGGAAGACGAGGGCTGGCATCGGGCAGCGGAGCGGTATGAAAACTTTCTCCGCACCCATGAAGGGCAAAAAATTCTCTTTCTGGAATTAGGCGTAGGCTATAACACCCCCGTCATCATCAAGTACCCCTTCTGGCAGATGACCGCGAAGAATCCAAACGCAATCTACGCCTGTATCAATCATGGACAGGCAATGTGTCCGCAGGAGATCGAGCGGCAGGCGATCTGTATCAATGCGGATATCGACACGGTTCTGCATAAGATAATGAGCGAAGAGAATGTATCAAAATCTGCACTGCATTAAACAAAGAATAGCTTTTTTCGCAAAATAGAGCGAAAAATGACTGTGCCGCCTGCCGGAACTGCTCCGGCAGGCGGCGTTTTTTCACTTCCGGTGCTTTCCACTCCGAATTCCCGTTTGGGTCACGTTTGGGTCAAACGGAAAAGTCACAGAATTCTCCATCGAAAAAAGTTCTGAAAACACAGAAAAATCCGGCTGAAATCAGAAGATTTCAGCCAGATTTGGTCGGAGTGTCGGGATTCGAACCCGAGGCCTCTTGGTCCCGAACCAAGCGCGATACCAAACTTCGCCACACCCCGTGACTTGGCTATTATAGTAACTGCAGCGGTGTTTGTCAAGCCTAAAAAACGATGGTTTTTGATTTTCTTACGCAGCTGGGAAAAACAGGCGTGTAAACAGGGCGGCAGACAGAAAACCAGCCAGATCGGCACAGAGCGCGGCGGGTACGGTGTGGCGCGCTTTCTTGATGCCAGCGGCACCAAAATAGACGGAGATGGTATAAAATGTGGTTTCTGTACTGCCAAGCATGACGGCGGCAGTGAGGCCGATGCGGGAATCGACGCCGTGCGTCTGCATGAGCTCTGCACCGACGGCAAGCGCTGCACTGCCGCTGATGGGGCGCACGAGCATGAGCGGCACGAGCTCCGGCGGCAGACTGAGCAGACGGCAGAGTGGGGTGAGCAGTCGTGCAAATTGCTCCACAAAGCCGCTGACGCGCAGCATGGACACGGCACTGAGCAGGATGATGAGCGCAGGCGCGATGGAAACGAGCAGCCGCAGGCCATCCTGCGCGCCGAGCAGCAGCAGGGCGTAGACGTCCTGCTTTTTATGCAGCGCCCAGAGCGATACGCTGAGCAGCAGCAGCGGAACGAGCAGATCTGTCATGTGGGCCACCCATGGCGCAGAAGCTGTGCGGCGGCAAGCCCTGCCGCAACGGATGTGACTGAGGCGCACCAGACTGCCGGCAGGATAACAAACGGTCGCGGTGCGCCGAGGCTGGCACGCAGGGCAGCGACGGTTGTGGGCAAAAGCTGGATGGAGGCTGTGTTGAGGACGACGAGGCGGCAAAGCTCATCGCTGGCGGCTTCGCGGCCGGAAAGCGCTTGCATCCGGCGGGCAGCCGCCACGCCGAGCGGTGTAGCAGCATTGCCAAGACCCAGCAGATTGGCTGCAAAGTTGCCGCTGAGGGCTGCAGAGGCTGTTTCATCCTGTGCAGCCTGTGGAAAAAGGCGCGCAAGCAGCGGCCGCAGCAGACGCGTGAGCGCGGCAGAAAGACCGGACTGTTCCAGCACGCGGGCCAGTCCGCTCCACAGACAGATGGCGCCAGCGAGAGAAAGAGTGAGCTCTGCGCCGCGCTGTGCGCCGGTGAGCGCAGCTGATCCCACCTGCGGAGCAGTGCCAAAAAGTAAGCCGCACAGGGTGCTCAAAAGCAGTAGAATGAGCCAAACGACGGATATCGCCATAGGAGCCCTCCTGACAAAAATTTTGAAAAAAGACAGAAAATGCGAAAACGTTCAAAATTTGGACATAAATTGATGGTAATCTAAATGCACCCCAAAATAAAAAATAGAAAATTCTGTAGGTTGCATACAAATAATGGAGAATCCGAGGAGGAAATCTGATGAAATCAACTGGTATTGTACGGAAAGTAGACGAATTGGGCCGTATTGTGCTGCCGATCGAGCTGCGGCGGACGCTGGACATCGCCGAGAAGGACACGATTGAAATTTATGTGGACGGGGCCTCTATCATTCTTAAAAAGTACGAACCGTCCTGTATTTTCTGTGGAAATGCGAAGAATGTCATCAATTATAAGGGCAAAAATATTTGCCCGGCCTGCATGAAGGAGCTGCAGAGGGGATAAGTGGAAAAATCTGGAATTTCAAAATTTTTGAAATTAGAAAAAATTTTTTGGCGGCAGGTATCATACCTGCCGCCTGTTTTTTTACTTGGTATGAAGGACTGCGTCGTAGAGCTGATTTTTTGGAAAACCGGTTTGGGCACTGACGGCACGGACAGCATCCTTGCGGGAGAGACCGGCGGTTATCTGGGCTTGCACCTGCGCGACCAGCTCATCCAGCGTAGGTGCTTCGGCAGCCTTGGGGGGTGCACCGGCAAGGATGAGGACATACTCTCCGCGCGGGTCGGCGGTCTCATATAGCGCCTGCGCGCCGGAAAGCGTGGTGCGGATGACTTCCTCATGGAGCTTCGTGAGTTCCCGGCAGAGGGAAATGCGGCGTTCGCCGCCGAATGCGGCGGCGAGGTCGCAGAGCGTTTGGCGCAGCTTGTGCGG
This sequence comes from uncultured Oscillospiraceae bacterium, assembly GCA_934630555.1. Taxonomy (GTDB): domain Bacteria; phylum Bacillota; class Clostridia; order Oscillospirales; family Oscillospiraceae; genus CAG-170. The sequence goes on along the minus strand of CAKTXB010000232.1, from coordinate 11 downwards.
CGCTTCATAGA
>CAKTXB010000231.1 GCA_934630555.1 uncultured Oscillospiraceae bacterium | reverse complement strand
GGAACGCGGGCGGATCTGGGAAAAGTTTCGTTTCAGTTTCGTTTTTGTGTGTAGAGTATCGTCGAATTATGGCGAAGTGGGGGCGTTTTGTATGGTGGTCTGGTGGGTGCTGGGGATCGTTTTGGGCCTGACGGCGGCGTATGTACTGCTGCTGTGCTTGGCAGCGCTGGCGGTGGACCCGAATCGGATCTATGACACGCAGGGGGCGTTTGGCCGCTGGGTGCTGGATCTTTCCGTCAAGCTGCTGGTATTTTTCGGGCATGTAAAGGTGGTATCGTCCGGGTTTGAAAAGCTGCCGGAGGGGCGGTTTTTGCTGGTGTCGAATCATCGGTCGAATTATGACCCTATTGCGGCGCTGTATGGGATGCCGGAGCGGGAGCTGGCGTTTTTATCGAAGGAAGCAAATATGAAGCTCCCGGTGGTGGGGCGCATTTTGCGGCGCTGCTGCTTTATGACCATTGACCGGGAGAATCCGCGCAATGCCATTGTGACCATCCGCAAGGCGGCGGAGCTGATGGAGAACGACGTGGTGTCCATTGGGGTGTATCCCGAGGGAACACGAAGCAAGACGTGCCAGCTCCTGCCGTTCCACAGCGGCGTTTTGAAGGCGGCGCAGCACGCGCACGTGCCGGTGGTGGTCATGGCGGTGCGCGGGTCGGAGGAAATCCGCAAAAACGCGCCGTGGCGGCGGACGACGGTACATCAGGATGTGATCGCCGTGCTTTCTGCCGAGCACGTGGCGCAGACACGTTCTACGGCGCTGGGCGCAGAGGTCTATGCACTGCTGGACGACTATCTCAAACGGGAGGACAAGGCGTATGAAATGGCTGGTCCTGTATAATCCCTATGCCGCGGGCGGCAAGGGCGAGGCGGCGGTGCGCGGGGAGCAGTGCTTCCAACAGGCGGACGCAGAATTTTATGACATGACGCACATTACGAGCTATGCGCGCTTTTTTGCAGGCATGGATGCAGAGGACAGCGTGGTCATCTGCGGCGGCGACGGCACACTGAACCGGTTTTTAAACGACACGCAGGGGCTTGACATCGCAAACGCACTGTATTATTATGCCTCAGGCACGGGCAACGACTTTTTGCGCGATGTTGGCGCGCCGGAGGGCAGTGTGATGATTGGCCTGAAGCCGTATCTGCGGGATCTGCCGACGGTGTGCGTGCATGGGAAAACGTATCGGTTCCTCAATAACGTCGGCTTTGGCATTGACGGATACTGCACTGCGGTGGGCGACCGGATGCGCGCGGCGCACAAGGAGAACATCAACTACACGCGGATCGCCATCAAGGGGCTGCTGGGCGGCTTCCACCCGGTGAATGCGACGGTGACGGTGGACGGTGTGACGCGCAGCTATAAAAAAGTGTGGCTGGCGCCGACGATGAAGGGCCGGTATTACGGCGGCGGCATGATGCCGGCGCCGGAGCAGGACCGAAACGATGCGGCGCACAGCGTGTCGGTGATGGTGTATCACGGCGTTGGGAAGCTGCGGGCACTGATGGTGTTCCCATCCATTTTTAAGGGCGGGCACGTGCGGCACAAGGACATGGTGGACGTGCTGTCAGGCCAGAATATTTGTGTGAGATTTGACCGCCCCACGCCGCTGCAGATCGACGGCGAAACGATTTTGGACGTGACGGAGTATCGCGTCAGGACGGCGGCCGCGGAAGCGGCGGCGGACTGCGCGCGCATCGGCTGACAGCCGTGCGCGATGGGGCGCACAGGAGGGTTCGGAATGAACAAGGAGCAGCACACGCACAAGACGGCGCTGCGGGCGCTGGTGGTCGCAGTTTGGGCGGCCGTGATCGTGCTGTGCGTTTGCAACCGCGACAAGATCTCGGTGGACGGCATTGTGAGTCTGTCGCCGGGGAGCACGGCCGTGGCGGTATGCCTGATGCTGGTGCTGTTTGCGCTCAAGAGTATGACGGTGGTGATATACTGCGGCATTTTGTATGCGGCCAGCGGCATTTTGTTCCCGCTGCCGCTGGCGCTGGCGGTGAACTATGCAGGCACGGCCATTATGGTGACCATCCCGTTTTATGTGGGCCGCGGACTGGGGCACGAGGGCATGGAGCATCTGGTGCAGAAGCATCCGAAGCTGGCGTTTTTGAGCCGGTCACAGGATGAGAGCGGCTTTACAGCGGCGTTCTTCTCGCGCATCATCGGCCTTCTGCCGAGCGACCCGATCAGCGCGTATATGGGCGCGGCGGGGCTTCGGTATCGGGAGTATATTCTGGGCACGATGCTGGGCATGACGCCGTCCGTGGCGGCGTTTACAGTGATGGGTACGAGCGTGCATGATGTGCATTCTCCGGCGTTTTTGGCGTCGGTTGGGTGCATTCTGGCAGTGAGCGCGGTGGCGGTGATCGTGATCTCGCACCGCAGACGGCGGCAGCGGACTGCCCAGTGACAAGCTTCAGACGGCGCGTGTCCGGCAGCGGCTGCTGCCGGACTTTTTCCTGAAAAAATTCGGGCTCAGGGAACGGAAATTTGGAGTCATCCTTGACTTTGCTGTCGGATCTGGGGTATAATCCAAAATATAATATTGGCTTCTATGCGCTCGCGCACGGCGGCTGAGATTCTTCTGGAAAGGATGAACCTTTATGATTTACACGGCTGAAGTACAGCATATGTG
>CAKTXB010000230.1 GCA_934630555.1 uncultured Oscillospiraceae bacterium | reverse complement strand
ACCTCCAATAAGATTCAAGCATTCTGTTAAAGATAGAAAAAGGCGATACCTGGTTGTGAAAACCAAGTATCGCCAATCTTTTCTTGTCGCACTCCTGTACGGCAGCTACCCTATGTCAGTAATGTTTTCATACTGTCTTATTGGAAACTACCCTTTGGTTGGCATTTTTCCTTTTTCCGGCTTTGCAGGTAGTAGAGGGGAAAAACGCAGCTTCCCGGCAGGGGCAGAGTGCGCTCCTGCGGGCAAAAGCGCGGGGCGACCAACTGTTTTTTACAAAATGGCTGCCCGGCAATGCGGAGCACAGCAGTTGTTTGGATTTTCTCACACAACAAGTGAAGCTATGTACCGCACCTCAACCGCATGGCCCACCGCCGTCCTATCCTTTCTGATAAATCTCGCCGTTCGTATGGGGCACACGTTCTTGACCATCTGGCCGCCGACGGAGCCGGCTTCGCGGGAGGTCAGGTTGCCATTGTAGCCCTGGCGCAGGTCCACGCCAACTTCAGAAGCGGCCTCCATCTTGAACTTGTCCATTGCTTCGCGTGCTTCGGGAATGTTGATGCTGTTGCTGTTACGGTTCGTCATTTTGTGTTTCTCCTTCTTTCAGTAGTGGAAAATCGGTAGACGATTTCCTCAGTCGTAGTTTGACCGAAATGCAGGTGCTTATGTCTGCCAAAGTCCGGCACGGCTGGAAAGCGGCGTGAAGCGTGACCGGTTTTGCTTGCGTGAAAAGACACAAAAATTTTTAAAAGAAATGCGCATTGTGCGAATTGTCATGTTTTAAAACTGCCCATAAGCATGAAACCTTGTAACAGGCCCCAACAGCGCCCGGAACGGTTCAACGCTCCGGGCACCTTGCTTTTTGGTCGATGACGGAGATATGGTGCTACTGGGCACGCTGGATGGTGAAGCGGAACAGTTTTTCTCCGGTATCCCGGAGGATGCGGAGCGGAACGTCCATGTCAGCGCCCCGGCTCGGACCTGCACAGCGTGGACGGGGCAGGAGCCATTGCAGGCGCTGCTGCTTACGTACGACGCACACAAAGCAGCGGAATATTTTGAACTGCCGGTCATTTTCATCCCTTACAGTCAGCTTGTCTGGACGGAACCATGAAAACGAACTGCAAACAAACGCTGCCCGACTTGCAAAATAGCGAAAAATCGCATATGATAAGTGTGTTCAGAAATTGAAATGCAGGAGGCACGGCATGGCGCGGAACGGACAAAATGAAATGCTGTTTGCAGCAGGCGCGGCGCTTTTACACCGTGCGGAAGACCACTGCGTATATACGCTTGGCGGCTCAGACGGGCGGGTACAGATCACGCAGTATGCAGTTTTTCCAGGCATCTGGATCCTATACCGCGATGTGCACGCAGGCGTGCAGCTGCCAGTGGCGGCCAGCACGGCTGGCCTTCTGGAAATTGACCACTGCCGCGAGGGGCGCATGGAATTCCAATATGGGCAGGCACACTTTTTCCTCTCGCCGGGTGATTTGGCCGTCCTGCGATGTGACGCGGCGCGCAGCGCGGCGAGCTTTCCAACAGGGCACTATCACGGTATTTCCGTCATGATCGACCCGCACCGCGCACCGGACTGCCTGTCGTGCATTTTGCGGGATGTTAATGTGCGTCCTGCGGCACTGGCAGAAAAGCTCTGCGCCGGCACGGCGTATTTCGCGGCGCGCTCCTCCGCACGGGTGGAGCATATTTTCTCCGAGCTGTACAATGTGCCAGAAGACATCCGCCGGGGCTATTTTAAGGTAAAAGTATTGGAGCTGCTGCTGTTTTTAAGCGCGCTGCCGGCTGAACCGCCGCGCAGGAGCTACACAGGCGCGCAGGTGGCGCTGGCCAAGGCGGCAAGCGCGCGCCTCTTGGAGCAGACGGAGGGCAAACGTACCGTTGCGGCACTGGCGGCAGAGTTTGGCGTCACGGCGGCGCAGTTGACAACGTGCTTCCGGGGCGTATACGGCATGTCGCCCGCCGCGTTTCTGCGCGCGCAGAAAATGCACGCAGCCGCAGTGCTGCTGCGTTCTACCGACCGGACGGTGCTCGACATTGCGGGGCAGTTCGGCTATGACAACGGCAGCAAGTTCGCGAAAGCCTTCCGCAGCGTCATCGGCGTGACGCCAAACGCCTACCGTGCCGGCGCAGAGCGTGACAGCTGCGCCCCGCAGGAGACTGCAGCAGAGGCGTCGGAGCAGACATTTTCCCAGCTTAACTTGTAAATTTGGATTCAAGGCGGCCTGTTTTGGAGCGGACAGGCCGCCGCTTTTTTGCTATACTGGGCACGAAAAGCGGGGAACGCTTTTTTAAAACGGGAAAGGTTAGATATATCTAACTAAAAGGCGGTGCGGATATGTCAGAGGAGCTTTTGGTGCGCCATGGCGCGCCGACGCTGGCGGGGATGAAAACCGGCAGCCTGTTCTCCTGCGTATGTGACGATATGAACGCGCTGCGCGCCGAAGTGCGGCAGCTCAACCGCGTGCTTGCGCCGCGGGGGCTGTGTTTGCTGCTGTTGCGGCGGATGCAGGGCAGGGCGCTGCTGTATCTCTACCGCCCGGACCGGCTGCGGCACGATCTGGCAGACGCCGCCGCGCAGGCACTGCTGCGGGAAAGCGGCTATGACTGTATACGCTGTGGGCAGTGTATGGC
>CAKTXB010000229.1 GCA_934630555.1 uncultured Oscillospiraceae bacterium | reverse complement strand
CTTATGAACCTGGCCAAGGGCGGCGGCAAGACTGTGTTCGTCGTAGGCCATGTGAACAAGGAGGGGGCGATCGCCGGGCCGAAAGTGCTGGAGCACATGGTGGACTGCGTGCTCTATTTTGAGGGCGAGCGTACGGGCAGCTACCGCATTCTGCGCGCAGCCAAAAACCGCTTTGGCTCGACCAATGAGATCGGCGTGTTTGAAATGGGCGACAGCGGCCTGCGCGAGGTGCCGAACCCTTCGGCCATGCTGCTCTCGGGGCGGCCCACGGGCGCTCCGGGCACGTGCGTGGCCTGTACGCTGGAGGGTACGCGGCCTGTGCTGGCGGAAATTCAGGCGCTTGTCACGCGGACAAGCCTGAATGTGCCGCGCCGGACGACCGATGGCTTTGACTATAACCGCGCTAATCTGCTGCTGGCCGTGCTGGAAAAGCGCGGCGGGATGAATCTTTCCCTGTATGACGCGTACATCAACGTCATCGGCGGCCTGCGGCTGGATGAACCGGCTGCGGATCTTGCCATGGTGCTGGCCGTGGCGTCCAGCTTTCGCGACAAGCCGCTGGACGACGCGCTGACGGCCATCGGCGAGGTAGGCCTGACCGGCGAGGTGCGCGCCGTTACGGCGCTGCAGCAGCGACTGGGGGAAGCGTATCGCAACGGCTTTACCCGCGCCATCATCCCGCGCCACGGCACGCAGAACGTGACCGCACCGCAGGGCATGGAGCTCTACCGCGTGCGCAATATCCGCGAAGCCATTGAATTTACACTCTGAGCAGGGGAGGATCCCATGGAAGTACGTGCTTTTTTAAATATCATGCACATTGCTGAGCGCCTGAAGGACGTGCCGCGGCACTGCACAACGTCGAACGGCCGGACAGAGGACGTGGCCTGCCACAGCTGGCGCATCGCGCTCATGGCATTTTTCATGCGCGATGAGTTCCCGGAGGCGGACATGGACAAGGTCATCCGGATGTGCCTCATCCACGACCTTGGGGAAGCCTTCACGGGCGATATTCCATCGTTTTTAAAAACGGCAGCGGATGAGCAGCACGAGGAGAATGTGCTCTACCGCTGGGTGGCGACGCTGCCGCAGCCATATGCGGACGAGCTGCGCGCACTGTATGACGAAATGGCCGCACGGCAGACGGTGGAGGCCAAGCTCTACAAAGCACTGGACAATCTGGAGGCAGTCCTGCAGCACAATGAGTCGCCGCTTTCCACGTGGCAGCCGCTGGAATATGAGCTGAACCTGACCTACGGCGCAGACAAGGCGGCGTTTTCACCATATTTGACAAAATTGCGCACGGCGCTGCGCGAAGATACGGAGGCGAAGATCGCTGCCGGCACAGAAGAAAGATAAAAGACGACCAGGGGAGAAACGTACAAATGGAGCTATTCAATCAGGTGCTCTTGATGTTGGGAACGGTGTCGTTCGCAGCGTCTGGCGCACTGCTGGCCATCCGTAAGGGGATGGATATTTTCGGCGTTGCCATGATGGGCACCATCACAGCCGTTGGCGGCGGTATTTTGCGGGACGTGACGCTTGGCAATACGCCGCCAGCTATTTTTTTAACGCCAGAGTTCATTGTCGCGGCCATTGCAGTCTCACTGCTGCTGTTTCTGCCGCGGCTGCGGCGTGCCATTGTGGACAACCACAAGTGGTTTGAGATCTTTATGCTCCTTGCGGACTCTGTGGGCCTTGGGATGTTCACGGTGCACGGTGTGCAGACGGCCCTGCAGGCCGGAGCCAATTCCCTGCTTCTGGTGCTGTTTGTATCGGTGCTCACAGGCGTGGGCGGCGGCGTGCTGCGGGATCTGCTGTCCGGTGAGCGCCCCTACATTTTTATGAAGCACTTTTACGCCTGCGCCTCGCTCATCGGCGCGCTGGCGACGTATTATCTCTGGAATGTGATCGGCGGCTACAGTATGGGCGTTGGCTGCGTACTCATCATCGCCATGCGGCTGCTGGCTGCAAAATACCATTGGAGCCTGCCGCACGCGTAATAAAAAACAGGAAGCGCTTTAAAAGCGCTTCCTGTTTTTGTGTTTTTTAATATTCGATCTCCTGTGCCGCAGGGAGTTCCAGAAGTTCTGGATGCTCCAGGAGCTTGCGCAGCAGTCGAATGGACTTGGCATAGTAATAGCCGTCCGCCAGGCGTTCGTCGATGGTAATGCCAAGGTCCACGGTCTCGCGCATGGTGATCGTGCCGTCCACCGCAAAGAACGGCGATTTCTTGCGCTCGCCGATCAGGCAGAACAGAGAGCACGTGCCCCAGTTTGTGAGGTGATGGTAGCCGCTGCGCAGCTTGATCGAACCGACATTGGAGAGCACAGCGGAGCAGTAATACGGATCAGTTTCAATGATACTCTTTGGGATCCAGCCGTGCACGTCGAGCCGCGTGAGCAGCCAGACGATGAATTTGCCAAGGAATCGCGGCATCTTATTAAAGATGTCCATAAAATCGGACGAGCTATCGCTTTTCTGCAGATCCTTGCAATCGAGGATCTGATGGCGCAGCTGCTCGTGCAGCGTGTCGAGCGTACTGTCGTCCGCTGCGTGGATGACGGCTAGCCCCTCCGCTGCCGTGTCGGAAAACTGCTTTTTGACCACGAACGACGCCGTGACTTCATTGCGCTCATAGAAATTCTTATTGGCAATGAAGTAGT
>CAKTXB010000228.1 GCA_934630555.1 uncultured Oscillospiraceae bacterium | reverse complement strand
GTCCAGTTCCACAGCCCCGGCACGCACACTGAGCAGCAGCGGCAGCAGCAGACTCAGCGCCAGCGCCCACGCGGCAAGCCTCTTTTTCATAAGCCATCATCCTTCCGTTTCATCTGGTACAAGCCTATGCCCCGTGCGGCTGGATTATGCCGCGGGCTGTACATTTGCCGCACAGTCGGTTATAATAGGTGCAAACAGGCGCAGGACCGGAAATGGACGGACGGAATATGAAATTCGCATTTTACACGCTTGGCTGCAAGGTCAATCAGTATGAAACGCAGGCTATGGAGCAGCTGCTGCTGGCTGCCGGGCATACGCTCGGGCGCTTTGACGAGATTTGTGACGGCTATATCATCAATACCTGCACGGTCACGGCGGTGTCGGACAAAAAGTCGCGCAACGCCATCCGCCGCGTGCGCAAGCTCAGTCCGAACGCCGTCATTGGCGTGTGCGGCTGCTATGCGCAGACAGCGCCGGAGGAGATCCGCAGGCTCGATGTAGACGTGCTGGCGGGCACGGCCGACCGCGCGGCGTTTATCCGGCAGATGCAGCAGGCCGTACAGCAGAAAAGCCGTTGGGAGCACGTGGAGGATGCCGGCCTGCCGCGCGAGTTTGAACAGCTGCCTGCCGGCGGCCTTGCCGTGCGCACGCGGGCGCTTTTAAAAGTGGAGGACGGCTGCAACAACTTCTGCACCTACTGCATCATTCCCTATGCACGCGGGCGCGTGCGCTCACTGCCGCTGGCGGACGCCGTGATGCAGGCCAGACAGCTGGCAGACGAGGGGTATCGCGAGATCGTCATCAACGGCATTGAAATTTCGTCCTGGGGTGCAGAGTGGAAAGACGGCAGCACGCTCTGGCAGCTGCTGGCGGCCATATGCGCCGCTGTGCCGCAGGTGCGCATCCGCCTTGGGTCGCTGGAGCCGCGCACCATTACGCAGGAGTTCTGCCGGATGCTGGGCGGCTTTGAAAACCTCTGCCCGCAGTTCCATTTGAGCCTGCAAAGCGGCAGCGACACTGTTTTGCGGCGGATGCACCGCAAATATGACACCGCGCGGTATGCGCAAAGCGTGCAGCTGCTGCACGAGTATTTTCCGGGCTGTGCCGTGACGACGGACCTGATCGTGGGGTTTCCGGGAGAAACGGAGGAGGAGTTTCAGCAGTCGCTGGAATTCATCGCCCGCTGCGGTCTGGCCATGCTGCATATTTTCCCATATTCCCGCCGCACGGGCACACCGGCGGCCAAAATGCCGGAGCAGCTCCCGAACGCCGTGAAGGAGGCCCGCGCCGCTGCCGCCGCGCAGGTGGCCGTACAGCTGGAAGAAGCGTATCACGAGACCCTGCGCGGCAGCACGCAGCAGGTGCTCTTTGAGCAGGTGGAGGACGGCCTCTGGGCCGGACACGCGCCGAATTACATAAAGGTCTACGCCGAATCGGCGGAGGATCTGCACAATCGGGTCCTGCCCGTGCAGATCACGCAGCTGTGCCGTGACGGCGTACTGGGCGTGCTGGCTTAAAACCAGACGAGCGGCGGCATGGGGTCTGCGAACAGCCAGTGCCGCAGCGCATCTTCTCCCCGCACGCCCACGGCGCAGAGCAGGCACCAGCCCGCCGCAAACGGCAGGCAGATCTGCCCGCGGAATTGATACGGCATGGCGCTGTAATCCCAGACGCTGCAGCGCCGGTTCACGAGCAGGCCGCATACCAGCTCCATAGCCGTCACGAGCGCGCCGCCGAGCACGGCCTGCACGCTCAGGGGTGCGCCGGGCCATAGTTCATCCAGCAGCCCCACCACGCAGAAGCATGCGCCGCCAAGCAAAAACATGGACCAGTGCGACCGCCCGCGCCACGCAAATTCCAGCAGCACATACAGCACGCCGCCGATGGGAAAAAGGCATAGGGTTTGTAAAAACATTTTCATCACCGGATTTAGTATGTGCAGTTTCAGAAAAAACCGTAAAAAGCAAAAAATCGGGTTGACAAGGCGGGGATTTTACGATATAATCCTTCTTGCTGTTGAATGAATGTATGACAGCACATGGCGGCATAGCTCAGTTGGTAGAGCACCCGGTTCATACCCGTGTTGTCATCTGTTCGAGTCAGATTGCCGCTACCAGGCCCGTTGGTCAAAAGGTTAAGACACCGCCCTTTCACGGCGGTAATATGGGTTCGATTCCCGTACGGGTCACCACGTCGTCGCGGACTGCGCTAGTTCGCGACGACTTTTTTTATGCTTTGCATCAAAAGTCATCTCTCACCCGCTTCGTCGCTCCTCCTCTCCGAACTGCAAACGCTTCGCTGGTTTGCAGTTCGGTTTTCGTTTCTGCAAATTGATCCATAGCGTACAGCTCACACAAAGACAGAACCATCCGAATGAATGGTTCTGTTTTTTGTGTTATGACAGAGCGAAAGCCTAGTGTAAAAAGCGCGCCTGCCCGGTTGGGCAGGCGCGCTTTTTTTATTTTGCAAACTTTTCCGCAAACCGCATCAAGATCGCAGCCACCTGCGCGCGGGTGGCGCTTGCCTGCGGGGTGAGGCGGCCGTTCGCGCCCTGAATAAGCCCCTGGCCCACAGCCCAGTTCATGGCCGAGATGGCCCAGCTGCTCACCTTGTCCGCATCGGCAAAGCCGCTCAGGTTCTCCTCCAGCGTCACAGCGTCCATGCCGTT
>CAKTXB010000227.1 GCA_934630555.1 uncultured Oscillospiraceae bacterium | reverse complement strand
TTATGCAGCAGCTCCTGAAACCAGCCGAAGGGACAGAGGAAGCCGCAGATAAAGCGCCCCAGCAGCACGCCCAGCAGGATGAGAAAGCCTGTGATATAATAGGAAAAGCGGAACTTTGACGAGCCCACCACCGCCTGAAACGCCCCAATGGGGCAGGCGCCGGACGCCGCCGGGCAGGAGTAGCAGTTCAGCCCCGGCACGCAGACGGTCTTCCCCGCACCCTGATAAAGGCCTCCTTTAAAAAAGTTCGGCAGGTGCAGATTGGTCAGCAGCGTTGCCCCCGCCTGGATCCAGCCGCGCCCCCGCGCAAGGCGATGGGAGGCTGTTTTGAATTTTCTATCCAATCCCCACACACTCCAAACATAATTTAATGGCCTTGCTCAGCACTGTGGCTGCCTCGCCCCGCAGCGCGCCAAAGCACAGCATGGCAGCTCCGGCGAGCAGCAGCGCGGCCTGCACCGCAGCCTTGCGGTCAACTCTCATCGTTTCTTTCCCCTTTCGCGTTTTCTGCGTCATATCATACAGCACCACCCCTAAAGCTGGTGTTAAGAATGGAAAATTAACAAAAACTTTATCGCAATGTGCTATACTACAAAAAAAGACCACAACGGAAAAGGAGAACGCGCCATGCGTCTTTTGCTTATTGAAGATGAACGCACGCTGTGCGATGCCGTCGCGCGCCGGCTGCGCCGCTTGGGGTACAGCGTGGATCTTGCCTATGACGGCGAACAGGCCCTGCAGCTTTTGGAGGTGGAACGCTATGATCTGGTGCTGCTGGATCTGAACCTGCCAAAGCTGGACGGTATGTGCGTGCTGCGCACACTGCGGCAGACGGACCGTGAAACACGGGTGCTGATCCTCTCTGCCCGCAGCGGCACCGCCGACAAGGTAGACGGCCTTGACGCAGGCGCGAACGACTATCTCTCCAAGCCCTTCGCGCTGGCCGAGCTGGAGGCGCGCATCCGCAGTCTGACCCAGCGGCAGTTCATTCAGCCGGACGTGTGCCTTTCCTTCGACACGCTGCGCTTTGACACGAGAAGCCGTATTGCCGCGGTAAACGGGCAGGCCGTTTCCCTGACAAAAAAAGAGGGCGGTATTTTGGAGTATCTTCTTCTCAATCAGGGCCGCCCGGTCAGCCAGGAGGAACTGATCGACCACGTTTGGGATAACAGCGTGGATGGCTTCAGCAACGCCATCCGCGTCCACATCTCCGCGCTTCGGAAAAAGCTGCGCGCTGCCATGGGGTACGATCCCATTCATAACCGCATCGGAGAAGGGTATCTGCTCGGAGGGCCGGAAGCATGAAGAAGCTGTCGCTCCAATGGCGCATCACGCTGATGACTGTGCTGCTCATCGGCGTCACCTGTGTTTCCATGAACCTGCTGCTCTGCTCGTCCGGCGTATATTATATGGACTCCATCGCGGATTCCCTTCAGGACTACGGACCTATCGTCATGGACGATGGAGGCGCCGCCAGCTTTGACCCGCAGCGCATCCCGCCCGGCGAGGGCCTGACCATCGTTGTCAGCGGGGCGCAGGAACGCTTCCGCACAACAAACTGGTACATCACAGCGGCGATCGCGCTCCTGGGCGGTATGCTGGCCTATTTCCTCAGCGGCCATGCGCTGCGTCCGCTGCGCCGTTTTGCGCAGCAGGCCGAACAGGTGGAAACGAGCAACCTCTCCGAGATCCGGCTCGACGAAAAGACTCTGCCGGAGCTTCGCTCCCTCACCCACGCCCTCAATGAAATGCTCGAGCGCCTGAGCCGCGGCTTTGACGCCCAGCGGCAGTTCGTCGGCAACGCCGCCCATGAACTGCGCACACCGCTGACGCTGCTGCAAACACAGCTGGAGCTTTTCCCCGAGGAACACCCGGATATTCTGCCGGAGAGCGCGGCGTTCCTCGCCGCCCTGCAGGACGAGGTCCAGCGGCTCAGCCGGCTCACGCACGCGCTTCTGGACATGAGCGATCTTCAGTCCGTTCCGCGCGACGATGTCATTCTGCTCTCGCCCATGATCGACGAGGTCTTTGCCGACCTCGCCCCGCTGGCTGAGCGCAATGGGATCTCCCTCACACGTGCGGGCGCGGATCTTACCGTCGTCGGCAGCGATATGCTGCTTTGCCGCCTGTTCTTCAATCTGGTGGAGAATGCCGTCAAATACAACCGCTTGGGCGGTATGGTGAACGTGGATGTGCAGCAGCGGAACGGACAGGCGGTCGTCCGCGTAGCGGACACCGGCCGCGGCATTCCACAGGAGTTCTGGCAGAGTATCTTCCAGCCCTTTTTCCGCGTGGACAAGTCTCTCAGCCGGGAACTTGGCGGAGCGGGGCTCGGCCTTCCGCTGGTGTGGGAGATCGCGCGGCTCCACGGCGGCCGTGTTTGGGTGGAGGAAAGCACAGCCAGCGGCAGCGTGCTGGCCGTAACATTACCGTTGTCCGCCCCCCTCGCAGACGCCGGCGGTGGATAAGCCGGCATTTTTTGCAAGTTATCCACTCACGGTCAAATCAAGCGCGGCACTTGCGCGCCGCGCGGTACCGCCCCTTATTATAAAACAACAGGCACGACCGATTTAGGTCGTGCCTGTTGTTACAAATCGTCAAAAAAGCCTCGCAGAGTTCGCGCCCGCAGGCGCGAAAAAAGTTCGGATCATTTTCGGCGGCGGCGTGTACGTC
>CAKTXB010000226.1 GCA_934630555.1 uncultured Oscillospiraceae bacterium | reverse complement strand
CTTTCAATTCCAGTCCGGCCAGCTTCCGGATCTGCTTTGGTGAGTTGAAGCGTCGTATGTCACCCACCTCCGACAGAAAACCTGCCACTGTGACGAGCCTACTCCCTTGATGGAAAGCAGCTTCTCAGCATGCGGTACCTTCCGCACTTCCGTCGCCAATACCGCTGTGACCTTTTCCAGCTGTACCTCTTTCAATCTGAAATCCTCCAGAAGCAGCTGCATTTCCATGCGGGCACATACACCTCAATCTTATCGTGAGGATCTTCTCTTTTCAATTGGCGCGTTTTACGAGTTACACGAATGCTCCTAATCTCAGATGCTCTGCACGGCGCGTGGAACTCACTTGCCTAGAGCCGTGCGGATGGCGCTGTCGAGCTGCGCCATATAAGCGTTCGTCTCTTCCACGTCGTACATGGCGAGCGTGGAGCCGGAAGTCTTCAGATACTCCTGAATGTAGCTGTCATCCGCCGTGGCGGCGATCTGCGCATTCATGGCCTCGACCAACTCGGGATCCATGTCCTTCGGGCCAAAGACAAAGAAGGCGGGCGCAAACACGGTGCCTTCATAGCCGAGCTCCGCGCAAGTGGCGTAGTCGGGATAGTTCGGGTCGCGCTGAGTGGAGGCCGTGGCCAGCACGCGCATGTCGCCGGTTTCCTCATACTGCGCGCCGAGGTTGGCCGAGAGCACCGCCATTTCGATGTTGCCGCCGAGCAGCGCGGTGATGCGGTCGGTCTCGGAGCCGGCCTCCACGACCTTGAACTCCACCCCCGCGTCCTTAGCCAGCAGTTTGACGATCAGGTCGTCAAAGCCGCCGTTTTGTACACCCGCGGTCACGTTGCCCTCTGCAGCAGCCTTGATCAGATCGTCCAGCGTCTGATACGGGGAATCGGCTTTGACCACGATGACCTGCTCCACCAAGAAGGCCACAAGGCTGATCGGCGTGAACTCGTCCAGCGGTGCATAGTTGTAAATGCCGTTATAATAGTTCAGGAAGAAATTTGCGTGGAAATAAAGCAGATCGTTGCCGGTGGGCTTGGCATTGCGCACCGTCTCATAGGCCACGGTGCCGTTGCCAGAGGTCAGGTTCGACACGATGACGGACGAACCGGTCTTGCCGGAAATTGCAGACGCGATGGCGCGGGCGCTGACGTCGGTACCGCCGCCTGCGCTGGCCGGAACGTAAAGCGTCACGGTGTCAGCAGACGGCCAGCCGCTCCCCGCGGCGGCGCTGCCTTCGCTGTTGTCAGAAGCGGGCGTCTTGGCTGCGCAGCCGCAAAGCACGGCGGCCAGCATCAGGGCGGCCAGAAGGGCTGCAAGAATTCTCTTTTTCATCTTATTATCCTCCAATTTTTATATTTCTGTTTCATATTAAACTGCACACGGCAGTGCTTTCACACTTTTGCAGCGGGTCAGAGGCTTCGGCAAAATCACCACTCGGCGATGCTGTGATCCTCATGCCGCCAGACCGGGTTCTTCCAGTTGTGCGGCGTGCGGTTTTCCTCCACAACCAGCTCGCGGTTGATCTCCACACCGAGGCCCGGCTTGTCTGTGAACGAGACCCATCCGTCCGTAAAGCGGAAATCCTCCGGATTGCGGACATAGTCCAGCACGCTCTTGCCCTGATTGTAGTGGATGCCGATGCTCTGCTCCTGAATGCAGGCGTTGTAGCTGACCGCGTCCACGCTCAGGCATGCTGCCAGCGCGACCGGGCCGAGCGGACAGTGCGGGGCCAGCGCCACGTCATAGGCCTCGGCCATGGCCGCGATCTTGCGCACCTCAGTGATGCCGCCCGCATGGGACAAATCCGGCTGAATGATGCTCACGCCGCCCGCCTGAAGCAGACGCTTGAAGTCGTATTTTGAGAACAGGCGCTCGCCCGTGGCGATGGGAATGTTGGCAACGCGGACGATCTCGGCGAATTCCTCCATATTCTCGCACAGCACTGGCTCTTCGATGAACATCGGGTCGAACTCCTCCAGCTTTTTGGCCAGTACCCGCGCCAACGGCTTGTGGACACGGCCATGGAAGTCAATCGCGATGCCGAAATATTTGCCACACGCCTCGCGGATGGAGGCCACGCGTTCGAGCACCGCATCCAGCTTCTCGTAGCTGTCCAGCATCTGCAATTCCTCGGTCGCGTTCATCTTGACTGCATGGAAGCCAGCGTTCTTGCGCTCCAGCGCGGCTGCTGCCACGTCGGACGGGCGGTCGCCGCCAACCCAGGAATAGACCCGAATGCGGTCGCGGCATTTGCCGCCCAGCAGCGCGTGCACCGGCACGCCAAGCTGCTTGCCCTTGATGTCCCACAGTGCCTGATCGATGCCCGCCATGGCGCTCATCAGGATGGGGCCGCCGCGGTAAAACGCCGCACGGTAAAGCGTGTTCCAGATGTCCTCGATCTGCGTCGGGTCATGCCCGATCAGATAGTCCTTCATCTCCTCCACGCACGCCTGTACCGTGGCGGCCTTGCCCTCAATGACGGGCTCGCCCCAGCCGGTCAGGCCGCTGTCAGTCACGATCTCAACCATGCACCAGCGCGGCCGGATCAGAAATGTGTTTATCTGTGTGATTTTCATGCACGCTTCTCCTTTTCGGCACAACATTAAATCTGAAAGTCCGCCGCGGCCCGGATGGCCGCCCGGACGTTTTCGATTGGGGTATTGGGGGCCATGCCGCCCGCCGTGGACAGCCAG
>CAKTXB010000225.1 GCA_934630555.1 uncultured Oscillospiraceae bacterium | reverse complement strand
GAAAAGGGCTACGGCGCGCTCATGGCCTCCATCCGCAAGCCTGAACCCATTCCCGGTAAAAAGGCGGCCATCATCGGCGGCGGCCCCACGGGCATTGCCGCGGCCTGCTTCCTCGGCCGTGCCGGTATCCAGACCACCATTTTTGAGCGTGAGGAAAAGCTCGGCGGCGTGCCGCGCTATGTCATCCCTGCCTTCCGCATCACCGATGAAGCCATCGACAAGGACATTGCCCTCATGGAGCAGTACGGCGTCGAGGTAAAATGCGGCGCTCCCGCTCCGTCCGTGGATGAACTCAAAAAACAGGGTTACACCCACATTCTGATCGCCACCGGCGCCTGGCAGGCCGGTAAGCTGGACATCCCCGGCAACGTACAGGGCGTCATCGGCTGGATGAAAGACATGAAAACGCAGGTCAAGCCGAACCTCACCGGCCACGTGGTCGTCGTAGGCGCAGGCAACACCGCCATGGACGCCGCGCGCGTTGCCAAACGCATGGGCGCGCTGTCCTCCACCATCGTCTACCGCCGCACCAAAAAGGAAATGCCCGCCGACGAGCACGAGCTCGCGCTCGCCATTGCCGACGGCGTGCAGATGGTCGAGCTGGCCGCGCCCGTCGAGCAAAAGGACGGCAGACTGCGGCTTGAAAAAATGCGCCTTGGTGAGCCGGATGCCTCCGGCCGCCGCGCGCCGGTCGGCACGGGCGAGTTCTTCGAGATCCCGTGCGACCTTGTCCTCTCCGCCGTCGGCGAAAAGGTCGATTCCGCCCTCATGGCTGCCAACGGCATTGAAATGGAGCGCAAGGGCCCGGCATTCCAGACAAACATTGAAAACGTCTGGTGCGCAGGTGACGCCCACCGCGGCCCGGCCACCGTTGTGGAAGGCATTGCTGACGCTGCCGCGTTTGCAGAGGCCGTCATCGGCCAGCCGCACACTTATGACATCCCCGCCGCGGCCTATCCGGCCAAAGCCTGTGCCGTCAATAAGAAGGGCATCCTGAAAACAGCGGCGGAGGCCTGCTGTGAAGGCGCGCGCTGCCTCAGCTGCAGCACCGTCTGCGAAAACTGTGTTGATTCCTGTCCGAACCGCGCCAATGTCGCCGTCACGCTGGCCGATGGCCGCGTGCAGATCGTCCACGTGGACAAAATGTGCAACGAGTGCGGCAACTGCACGCACTTCTGCCCCTACGCCTCCGAGCCGTGCCATGACAAGTTCACCCTCTTCCAGACGGCGGAGGATATGGAGGACAGCCGCAACAGCGGCGTGCTCTTCCTCGGCGGCGACAAGATCCGCGTCCGCCTCGAAACTGTCAAGGACTATGACCTCTCCCAGCCGAATGACCTGCAAAAGGACATTGAGGCGCTCATCCTCCGCATCCGCAGCCACTATAGCTACCTCTACAAGTAAGCACGATCAGCAGGCCGGGGAAACCCCGGCCTGCCGCTTTTTCGCAAACAGCCGCCGTTCCATCTCCCGGAACGGCGGCTGTTTTTCTGTTTTTACACGCGTTTTTCGCGCAAAACACCTGCATACGGCCCATCCACGCACGTGCCGGCCGGCACATAGCCCTGTGCTTCGTAATAGCGGTTCAGCGGCGCGTTGTCCACCGCGCAGTCCAGCCGCACAAGTGCTTTTCCATGCGTCTGCGCAATATGCTCCGCCTCCCGCAGCAGCTGCCGCCCTGCGCCCGGCGCAGCCAGCGCCGTCACAAGATTGTGCACGTAATATGCCGATCCCTGATCTCCTTCCGGCCAGCGCGGGTCGCGTTCCAGCAGCACCATAGCCCCCGCGATCGCGCCGGAGGCCGCCTCCTGCAGCACATACAGCCGCCCCATGCGCTGATGCTCTGCGTAATACGCCAGCGGGTAGCGCCCCAGATAGTTCGTCTTGTTCCACTGGCAAATCCCCTGCGCGTCCATCCATGCAATGCGCTGTACGTACAGCGCAAACAGCGCCTCCAGCTGTGCCTCCCGTGCCAATGCGCAGCAATATTTCTTCTGTTCCATCCCCTGCCTCACACCTTCCGGATCGGATGTCGGATCACCGTTTTCCGCTTTTCCGGCATGACCTTGCGCGCGTCGGAAAGATAAATTTCATGGTGATAGCGTGTTTCTGAAAGATCCGGCACATACCCGGCCTGCGCCGCAGCCGCGTGCATCCGCGCCACCGTCGCCGGCTCGTCGTCATAGGCGCCCACGTGCATACACTGCACGCAAAGCCCTTCGTCATACTGTAAAAGCTCCACCGCCGTGCAGTCCAGCTTCTTCTTGCGCGCTGCCTCCTGCACAGCCCACGCCACATCCTCCGCCGTCACAAATTCCGGCAGCCGGATGAGCGCAATGAACCGGAACGCTGCCTTGCACGCATAGTCCACGTCCGTCCTGCCGTCCTGCCACCAGAATCCCTCCAGCGGCGGCACAACATAGTCAAAATAGCCGTCCATGGCATGGCCTTTTTTGCCGCCCATTTTCAGCGTGTACGCCACCGCATACAGCTGCCCGATGGCCTGCTGATACGCCCCGCCTTCCGCGTTGGGGTCGCCCTGCCCGCGTGCCGCCAGATACTGCATCCGCGGCACATCTACAATGCCCGGCTGTGCCGGCGGCAGATAAAATTCGCGATATTCCCTTTTGTAGTCAAACGCCATTTTTGTTTTCTCCCCTGTGCCCGCCGCTTACAGCGGCACAACGCGCACCGAATTGCCCGCAGCCTCC
>CAKTXB010000224.1 GCA_934630555.1 uncultured Oscillospiraceae bacterium | reverse complement strand
CAGTGAGATCGTGGCCGACACCGTGGACGTGGTGTTCGAGTCGGCCAACTTCCTGGGCGCGTCCATTCGCAAGACGGCCCTGGCGCTTGGTATGCGCACGGACGCGTCTGCAAAGTTTGAAAAGGACATTGACCCGATGCTGACCGTTCCGGCTGTGAACCGTGCGTGCGAGCTTGTGGAGCTGCTTGGTGCGGGCGAGGTGCTGGACGGCATGATCGACGTTATCAACTATGTGCCGCAGCCCGTCCAGCTTCCTCTGGAGGACGCGAAGATCAACGCGCTGCTTGGCACAAATATCTCCCGCGAGGATATGATCGGCTATCTGCACCGTGAGCAGATCAAGGTCCAGGACGGTATGATCCAGGTGCCGTCGTGGCGGCCTGACCTGCGCTGCATGGCAGACATTGCCGAGGAAGTGGCGCGGTATTATGGCTATAATAACATCCCCACCACGCTCATGCGCGGGGAGACGACGCGCGGCGGCTACAGCCCGGTCGCCCAGAAGGAAAACGCCGCCTGCGCCATGGCACGCAGCCTTGGCTTTGATGAGATCATCACCTATTCCTTCGTATCCCCGGCCAGCTTTGACGCCATCGGCGTGCCGCAGGACTCTTCCCTGCGCAAGGCCATCTCCATCATCAACCCGCTTGGCGAGGATACGTCCATCATGCGCACGGTCATTCTGCCGAGTATGCTGGACATTCTGGCGCGGAACTTTGCCCACAAGAATCACGACGTAAAGCTCTATGAGCTGGGCCGCGTGTACCTGCCCATCGCGGGTCAAAAGCTGCCGCGGGAGAATAAGCGCCTCATTCTGGGCGCTTACGGCGCGGGCGAGAGCTTCTTCACGCTCAAGGGTGAGGTCGAGGCGCTGCTGCGCGCACTGAACATTCAGCCGGCAGACTATGCGGCCGTGACAGACAACGCAGCCTATCACCCCGGCCGCTGCGCGCGCATCGTTATTGCCGGGCAGGAAGCCGGTATGCTGGGCCAGATCCATCCACTGGTGGCGGAGCGCTACGGCATTGGCGCAGAGATCTTTGTGGCCGAGCTCGACTTTGACGCACTGCTGACGCTGACGAACGGTGAGCGCGTGTTCCACCCGCTGCCGAAGTTCCCGGCTGTATCGCGCGACCTTGCCATCGTCTGTGACGATGTCCTCACGGTCGGCCAGCTGGAAGCGTGCATCAAGTCCGCCGCAGGCCCCCTGCTGCGCAAGATCACGCTGTTTGACATTTATCGCGGCCCGGGCGTTGCCGCCGGAAAAAAGAGCGTGGCATTCAGTCTGGAGCTGCGCGCCGACGACCGCACGCTGACGGATGACGATTCTGCCGGTACAACCGAGCGTATTCTCGCCGCGCTCAAGGAGCAATACGGCGCCGTACTGCGCTAAACCGCCTGTTGCCTCTCTTGGTCTACCATATATCGTGGCATTTTGAAACTTGTAACACAAATGAAACATTGAAATCATTTACAAGCGGCAAAATATATATTATGATAGAGGCAACGAAGCGCAAAGGGAGGTAACCGATATGGAACGCAACACCATCAAATTTGTAGTGCCGGATGACCCCGCGGGTGAAATGAAAGCCATTCTCACATCCGTTTACAGCTCGCTGAGCGAAAAGGGCTATAACCCGATCAACCAGATCGTCGGTTATCTGCTTTCAGAGGATCCGACATACATCACAAACTACAACAACGCCCGCAGCCTCATCTGCAAGATCGACCGCGATGAGCTGCTGCAGGAGCTGGTGCGGCACTATCTGTTTGACTGACAATGAACATTCCATTTCAGGCGGCTTCTGCACGGACAGCCGCCTGATTTGGTGTATGCTGCAACAGACAATTTCATTTTACGGAGGTAGCTATGGCTGAGGAAAAAAACGTCTTGACTTACAAGGGCCGTCCGCTTATGCGGAAGGATAACATGGTGTATTACGGCTCCATGGCTGATTCGCACATTGTGATGATGCAAATTCTGGAAACAAAAAAAGAAGGCGACGTGGACGTGGCCACAAAGGTTTCCGTGGAACTGCAGCTGACTGACCCGAATGTGCGCGCCAAGGACCGCATTCTGAAAAAAAGTGTAAAGGACGGTTTCTATACCGCGCTGGATCTGGGCTGCGTGTGGCTCAGCCGCGCGCTGAACGCAAAATAATTTTTAAAATTTTGTATAGACGCAGCAGAAGTCGCACAGAATACCTGTGCGACTTCTTTTTCATTTTTCCATTCCTTATTGCGGGGCCAGTACCCCGCCCTGACCGTGGGCAAGTGCCCACGGTTATTTTTTTGCAGATCTCATATACTACGCCCAAACAAGGAAAGGACGTGCCGCTACATGCAGCCACTTCACAAGCGCCGGCAAAGCGTTGTTTTTGAACGGGAGCCGGCCATTTTATCGCACGCCGCGGCCGGCGGCAAACGTGAAAGCGAAGGCCCGCTGGCAAACTACTTTGACTTTTTGAGCACCGACACCAAATTCGGCGAAGCCTCCTGGGAAAAGGCAGAAAGCAGATTGCAGGAGATCGCGCTGGATACGGCGCGGCGCAAGAGCGGCCTGCAATATGCCGATTTGGACGTGCTGTTCGCGGGGGATCTGCTGAACCAGTGCATCGGCTCGGCGTTTGCCATCCGCGACACGGGCATTCCGTTTCTTGGGCTGTACGGCGCCTGCTCCACCATGGCGGAGTCGCTCATGCTGGCAGGCTGCGCCGTGAGCGCGGGTTACGCGCGCTGCGCTGCGGCGCTCACC
>CAKTXB010000223.1 GCA_934630555.1 uncultured Oscillospiraceae bacterium | reverse complement strand
CTAAGAACCAACTCTCGTCGAAATCGGGCAACAGCGCAGCGCCTTGCCCCGCAGCAGGCGCTCGCAAATTCGGCCAACGCCCCGGCGCACTCGCTCGGCACTGCCATCACGCTCCCCCGGGGATAATCCAAAAAGGGGGCCGCGGCCCCCTTGTGGCCGTTGGGGGATCGTCAAGGGGGCCATTCGGAAGGCCCCCTTGACCGCCTTTCTTTACACCGCCGGCGGCGCTTTCTTTCCCCGCGGGAAAGAAAGGGGGGCCGAGCCGCCCCCATTGCAGGCACTGCAATCTAAACCGCTCAACCTGCAAGGTTGCAAAAAACAACGGGGTACCGGGGCGAAGCCCCGTATAACCCCCTGCGCCCCCATGGGAGCAAAAAGAAACCCCCGAACGCTTTCACGTTCGGGGGAACTTTATGGAGCGGGTGACGAGGCTCGAACTCGCTACCTCCACCTTGGCAAGGTGGCGCTCTACCGGATGAGCTACACCCGCATCACAAATGCAGCTATGATTATAGCAGAAAACCGGCCAATGTCAAGCCCCATATTCTATTTTTTCTTCCGCTGGCGGTGTCTGCGCGTTCTCCGCGTCCGATTCTGCCGGTGCGCCTGTTTCCTCCGGCGGCTGGTCGTTTTCTTCTGGTGACTCGTCCGCCGGCGTTTGCTGCAATGCGTCCGGGTCCGTCTGCGTATAATCCGGACAAGCCGGATATGCCTCCGTATCCCAGTAATACGCGCCCATCGCCGCGTCGCTGTAGGTCCGCAGTGCCGTCTTGTCCAGCAGATCGCGCAGCAGATCCACGTGATACCATCCGCTGTCCAGCTGCACAATGTTCCACCAATAGTCCGCGCCCTCGTGCACGCCGCGCACCGTATAGCATTCCAGCCCGATCTCATCGCACAGCAGCTGCCAGCTCTTGGCCGCGCTTTCGCTCGTGGCCGTACCCTCGCACAGCAGTGAATACACCGGTGTGCCCGTGTCCTCCTGCCGGTAATCAAAGCGCTCCGTCAAATAATTCAGCAGCAGCAGCGCCCGTTCCGCTTCGCTCTCGCGATAACGCGAATACACCGCCGCCGCGCTGATATTTTCCTGCACGGCCTTCTGCATCTGCCGCAGCTGCGCCGCCGTGGCCGGATACGCAAACGTGATCTCCACGATCCGCGCCGACCCGCTCTCAGGATACACCGTCGTTTCCATTTTCGGCATGGCCATCATCTGCCCTGCCGAGCAGTCATAATACTCCCGCACCAGCTGCTCATAGTCGCGCCCCACGTAATAGGAGTAGTACACCGTCAGCCCTTCATCATAGCCAGCCGCCGCCTGTTCCAGCCGCCGCCGGGCCTCCAGCCCCGCGTCTGTGGCAATATACTCCACCGCCGCGATCTGTGCCGGTGTCCGCCGGAACGCAATATCCACCGTGATCTCATAATACGACACAATGAGCGAGCAGTTATACGTCAGATAGTCCACTGCATACGCGCCCAGCGGCTCGTCGCGCCACACGGCATACGCCAGCTGCGCCACGTCCTCCTCCACGTTTCCGTTATAGTTATACACGCGGATCGTGCCATGCGCCACGCCGTTTTCGATCAGGCTGCGCAGTGCCGTCTTGAGTTCCAGCTTTGTTTCCACCGTCAGCGCATCCGACTGTGGCTTTTCCGCCAGTGCATTGTGCGCATGGATCTGCACATACTCCGACTGCACCAGCCCGCTGCACCCAGAAAGCCCCATGCACAGCGCCAGCGCTGCCGCCATCACGCCCAGCCGCCGCATCGCGCCGCCTCCTTTACACATGGTCCGAATACCGGGCAAAGCCGTTGCCCAACACCTGATGTGACCGCTGCAAGATCAAAAATGCATTTGGGTCCTGCTTTTCGATCAGCGTTTTCAGCTGCGTCGTCTGCTGCTTGCGCACCGCCACCAGCAGCACGGTCTTATCCGTGCCCGTGTAGCCGCCGCGCCCGTTCAGCATCGTCACGCCGCGCTCCAATGCTTCCTCGATCTCCAGCGCGATCTTGTCGTATTTGTCTGAAATGATCAGCGCCACCGTCGAATCATTCATACCGAAAATCACTGCGTCCAGCACATACGTGCACAGAAGCAGCGTCAGCGCGCTGTAAAGCGTCTTGTTGATGTCGCCATACACCACGCCCGTCATCACAATGATCGTGCTGTCCACTGCCAGCATCAGGTTGCCGATGGACAGGCTGCGGAATTTTTTCCGCAGCAGGCTCGCAATAATATCCACGCCGCCCGTGGACGCCCCGGCGTAAAACACCACGCCCAGACCCAAACCGACCAGCCCGCCGCCATACAGCACGCCCAGCATAATATCCGTCTGCGGCGCCGGCACGCGCGCCAGCGCCTCAATGAGTGCTGAAGACGCCACGGTGCCCACGACCGAGCCTGCAAAAAAGCGCTTGCCCAAATGCCGGTAGCCCAGCAAAAACAGCGGGATATTGATACCAAACGTCAAAATACCCACGCCGTTCCAACCCAGCGCTGCGCAGATGAGCATGGCCGTGCCGCTCACGCCGCCGGCATTCGTCTGATGCGGCAGCAAAAACCAGTCAAAGCCCGCCGCATAGCACGCGCTGCCAAACAAAATAAGCGCCAGAAAGCGCACCTCGCGCCAAACCGTCGATTTTTTCACGCGCCTGACCTCCTGCCTGTCATAGTTCCAGTGTGATCTGCTGCTCCTCCAGGTCCTCTTCCTTCAAAAGTGCGCCCGCGCCCGGCAGGGTCCGCGCCCGATAGCG
>CAKTXB010000222.1 GCA_934630555.1 uncultured Oscillospiraceae bacterium | reverse complement strand
GGTATATCCGATGTCCGATACGAATCCAGTCAAGCCGGCTTGTGATCTGCGCGGGATCAAGGAAGCGGTGTGCGTGCACACCGACAAGGTCACGGACAGCTGTCTTGCCAAGGACTGCATAGAAGACCTGCGCGTGTACTTAACGCTGGACTCTCAGCGCGTACTTGACGGGGCGAGCAGCGCAAAGGCACGGTTTGTAGAGCTGATGCATGTGTGCATCCAGGTGGAAGCTGTGCCGTACAACACCGGCTATTACACAGCGGAGATCACGTATTACTACCGGGTGCTCGGCGAGGCGTCGAGCGGCTGCGGACGGCCGGTGACCATTTCGGGCCTGGCCGTGTTTACAAAGCGGCAGATGCTCTTTGGCGGTGAAAGCAGTGCCAAGACGTATTACAGCCGCGACTGCGGGTGCGAGAGCCGGCAGAAGATCGAAAACTGCGGCGTGCCGGAGGTGGCCGTGGAGGTCGTGGAGCCGATGATCCTTGGCTCGAGCCTGTGCGATGTGTGCAGCTGCTGCTGCCAGCCGGAGGCGCCGTGCATCCCGGAGGCCATCCTTGCCTGCTTTGACGACGAACTGGTATTGCAGGGAGAAAACAAGCGTTTACAGGTGACGATCGGGCAGTTTTCCATCACGCGGATGCAGCGCAGCACGCAGCTGCTCATTCCGGCGTTTGATTACTGCATTCCGAGCAAGCAGTGCGCGGCGGGCAACGTGGACGCGGCGCAGAGCCCGTGCGAGATGTTCAGCCGCATCGACTTCCCCATTGAGTCGTTCTATCCCACGCGCGGCGAGAGCTGCATTGCACCGGAGAAAAGCTGCACAAATTGCGCACGAGTCGCGGAAAGCTGACAGAAAAGCCGCCGTCCTTACAGGGCGGCGGCTTTGGAGCGTGTCAGATGATATTCTGCATGGAATGGAAAATAGCTTATGCCGTCATCCTGTACAGCGGGTTTTCACCGGCTGCGGCGCGCTGGAGGGCGACAAGGGCGCGAAAGGCCTGTTCGGTGGCCATACCGTCGGCTTCGCCGCCGGAGATGTGGCAGAAGGTCCCATCCTCCAGCGCGAAGCGGAGCAGCGCATCTTCCAGCGTTGTGCCTTTTTTCACAAAGCGCGCGTCATCGGGCGCAAGGCCGAGCGAGGTGACCGCAAGGATGGCCTGCGCGACGCTCTCGCAGCTTGTGGAGCCCCAGGCGGTGAACGCGCCGTCAACGCCCTGCATGGCGGACAGGCAGTCGATGCCGCGGGTCACGGCGGCGGCTACGGCCTCCTGCGTCTGGTGTGCCGCAAGGGCCTGCAGGGCCATGGCGGTCATGTCCGGCTCGGCGGCGTCGCCGGTGAGCGCCCAGCCGCCGTCGGAGGTCTGCGCGTCGAGAATGCGCTGGATATACGCCTCGCGCGTAGCCTGCACAGGGGCTTCCGGGTTTTCGGGCACGTCATAGCCGCCGCAGTCGAGCGCGATGAGGGCGAAGATCGTGCCGTTCAGGCCCTGAAAGTTGGCCGCCTCAAAGTCACCAAGAGGCTTCAGCAGGTCATAGCCCGCGAAATTGCGGACATCCTGCCCCAGCGCAGTGAGTGTTAAGATCGTGCGCGAATACTCGGTGTATTTGCGGTCGTGCAGGACGCCGTTTTTGCTCTGGACATACTGCGTTTCTGCGGCAAGGTAGGCGTCGAGCCATTTTTGCGGTATCTTGATGTTGGAGCGCGCGAGGGCCAGCGCGAACCAGTCGCTGGCGACGGCCTCGGGCTGCGTTTGCAGAATGTACTGTGCGGTGCGCTCCAACGGTGTGGCAGGCGCTTTGGTGCAGGCTGCAAGGCTGCACAGGAAGCACAGCGCCAGCAGCAGACAGAGTGCTGATTTGCATACTCGTTTCATGGGGAGCCTCACTTTCCAATGGTCTTTTCCACCGCGGCGGACAGCGGGCGCTGCTGGGCATCCAGCAGGAAGCAGCGGACGGTATAGGTCTTTGGCAGCATGCCAGTGAGCTTGAGCGTGACGCTCTGTGCACCGGACGAAATGCCGGCAGTTTCCGTGGCGAGGAGCTTGCCGGTCGTATCATAGGCGGCGCAGACAAGTGTGGCAGCCGCTTTGGGGCTGGTACGCACGGTAACGCGGCCGGAGGCGGCGGATTCGATGATGAGGCCATTTTCACCGAGGTCCTGCACGGTAATGGGAATATCGACATAGGGATGCAGGGTGGGTTCGCCGGTGGTCATGGTGCTGCCGTTCGGCTTGTTGTGGTACATATTCCAGCCGGCGCCAAGTGTCAGGCGGACGCTTTGGTCATTTGCGGTGAGCGGCGCGGTGCCGGCGCTCATGGCGGCGGTGACATCGCGTGTCAGGCCATTTTGCAGCGTGGCAGTGATCTTGACGCCGGTCGCGTCAAATGGATCGCCGGTGACATACGCGGTTTTATCCGGGTCCTGCGTGACGGTGAGCGACTGGACATTGCTGCCGAAGGCCATGAGGTAGCCGGAATCGTTTTTGAAGTAGATGGTGCCGTGGGCATCCACGATCGGGCTGCCGATGGCATACTGCGCGTGCGCGCCGACGGACGTGAAAAGTGCATAGGCCACGTTGTAGGTTTTGGAAAGATACGTTTCCGTGGTGGTATAGTCCGGGGCGGTCTGGCCCGGGCGGTCGCGCAGGAGGCGCATGGTGCCGGGGGTGTAGTTCTCAAAGAAGTAGACATAGACCGTACCATCATCGCCGGCATAGGCCGTGGTGAGCAGACCGCTGGCCTGTACATAACCCATGGTGGGCACGGTGTAGGCGATTTTCCAGACATTCGGATCC
>CAKTXB010000221.1 GCA_934630555.1 uncultured Oscillospiraceae bacterium | reverse complement strand
GTCATGTATTACACCGGTCTTGATCCGCGCACCATGCAGCCGGTCTATGTGCCGAAAAACCCGCACGAAAAGGCCATGCAGCGGGCACTCATGCAATACCGCGACCCTAAAAACTACGCACTGGTGCATGAAGCGCTGCAAAAGGCCGGCCGGCTCGACCTCATCGGAACCGGTCCGCACTGCCTCATCCGTCCGCACGGAACATCCGGCGCGGCAAAGTCCGGAGGGCAGCCAGCCGGCAAAAAAATGGCCGTGCCAACACAGGCGGGGAAAAAGACATCCGCAAGGCCGCCCGCCTCCAAGCCATCCGGCAGCAAAAAACCAGCTGCTGCACGCGGCGGAAAACCGCCGCAGCGCGCATCAGCCAAGTCAAAGCCGCATTCCGGCGGACGCTCAGCCAGACACTGAGCGTCCGTTTTTTTGCGCGTTTGCAGCGCCTTCCGCCACCGTATATTTGTCCGAACGGGCGCATATGGTGTTCCATACGAACAAAATGAGGTGGGAGCATGGAACATACAGTCAACCGGGTACAGCTGCGAGGAACACTCGTGGCGCTGCCCGTCTTTTCGCACGAAAATCACGCCCGTCGGTTCTACCGCTTCGCGTTGGAGGTCGAGCGCCTGTCCGGTGCGGTGGATGTGCTGCCGGTTCTGGCAGCGGAGGACGTATTAAACGACATGGAGCTGTTTTCCGGCAGCCGCATTGCGGTCACGGGGCAGATACGCTCCTTCAACAGCCGCGCAGAATCGGGCCGGCGGCTCATTCTGTCCGTCTACGCCGAGTCGCTGGACACGTCCGACCTGCCGCCGGAAAATGATGTGCAGCTCACCGGGGCCATCTGCAAAACGCCGGTGTACCGCCGCACACCGCTTGGGCGTGAGATCTGCGACGTCATGCTGGCCGTCAGCCGCCTTTATCGCCGCTCCGATTACATTCCCTGTATTCTCTGGGGGCGCGCAGCGCAGCAGGCTGCCCTGCTCGCACCCGGCGCCGTGCTGGAGCTGGAAGGCCGGATGCAAAGCCGCAATTATACCAAGCTCCTGCCCACCGGCGCCGAGCAGCGCACCGCCTATGAGGTATCTGCCACACAGGCATGGCTGGACGGAGAAAATTTACAGGAATTTGGCCTGTAACGCAACCGCCGCACAAAAATGTCGTCTTTATGGTCGTACGAGGTAAAAATGAAAGGAGCAAACGACCATGAAACAGCGAACACGCATTCTTGCAATTTCCCTTTGCCTGCTTCTCCTGTTTGGCGCGCTGACTGGCTGTGCCGCCACCGCAAACAGCAGCTCCAAAGCAGCCGCGCCCACCGCATTGGCCGACACTGCGGCCGCCAAAGCAGAACCCGCCGAATTTGCCGAATCCCCAGCCGCTAGTGAGGAATGGGCCTACGACGAGAGCGCAGACACCGTAAGCAGCCTGAATACCCAGAGCTACGAAGGCCAGAGCACGCTTGAGGCCGGCACCGGCAGCGACCTTTCCGCCGAAAAGCTCATCTACTCCGCTGACGTGTACCTGCAAACCACGCAGTTTGACAAGAGCATGCAGACGCTGGAGAGCAATGTTTCCGCTGCCGGCGGCTTTGTGGAAAGCTCCAACGTCTATGGCGATGTGGTGTATAACAACGACGGCACCACCCGTGTGGTCAATCGCCGCGCCTACTACACCGTCCGCGTTCCAGCCGCACAGTTTGACGCGTTCCTCACGCAGACTGACGGGCTTGGCAATGTCCTCTCGTCCAGCCGTGAAGCGCAGAATGTGACCTCATCGTACACCGACTATGAAGCGCGCCTGTCGTCTCTCAACACGCAGGAAGAACGCCTGCTCGATATGCTCTCCAAAACAACGGATGTGGACAGTCTGGTCGCGCTGGAACAGCGCCTGTCCGATGTGCGCTATGAGATCGAGTCCATCGAACGCAATCTGCGCAATCTTGACCGGCAGATCACCTACTCCACCGTGTCGCTGACGCTGGAAGAGGTCGAGGTCTACACGCCCACTGTGCCCGTGCAGCGCACGTTCGGTGAAAAAATGGCCAATGCCTTTGCCGATGGCTGGACCGGCTTTGTCCGCGGTGTGCAGCGCTTCTGCATCAATATGGCCTCCGCCGCACCGGCACTGGTGCTGCTGGTGATCCTCGTCATCGCAGTGCTGCTCATCCTCCGCCGTATCCGCAAAAACCGTGCGCAAAAGCGTGCTGCCGCCCAGCAGCCGGCCGATGAAACCACGCAAACGGGCAAATAATGCCACACGCCCCAAAAAGTCTGTCCGAAAGGGCAGACTTTTTCTGTGTTTTCAGGCATTTTGGGCCGATTGTTTTTAAATGATTCACACTTTCCGGCGCAAAGTTTGTATAATAAGCATTGAATCTAAAGAAAGGGGTGATGTTCATGACAGGCGACCCGTATCAGGTGCTTGGCGTTTCGCATGATGCAGACGCGGAGCAGATCAAGCAGGCCTATCGGCAGCTGGCCAAAAAATATCACCCCGACCTGCACCCCGGCGACGCCGAGGCAGCCCGCCGGATGAACGAGATCAATGAGGCCTATGACCTCATCAAGAATCCAGACGCCTATCGCCAGCAGCAGCGGCAGCAAGCCTATCAGCAGCAGGCCTACCGCCAGCAAACGTATCAGACCTATCAAAACACGCAGAGCGGCGACCCGTTTGACAGCTTCTTCCGCGATGCCGGCGGACGGCAGTACTGGGTGCACTTTAGCGGTTATCAGGATCCAAACAGCCAACAGTCACAGCAAAACGGCCAGCGGGATCCCTATGGTCAGAACCCCTATCAGTGGACCTATC
>CAKTXB010000220.1 GCA_934630555.1 uncultured Oscillospiraceae bacterium | reverse complement strand
GAAGGTTCAGCCGTTCACCGCGCCGCCGCAGTATTCACAGCAGCCGCTTGCGTCCGGCGTGGTAGTTGCGCCGCAGTAGGGGCAGGTGATTGCCGTTTTGGGCGCGGCCGCCTGTTCGATCTTTTCACGCACATCTCTGCGGACCTGGGTCAGCACCTGCCGGATCTCCTCGCCGAGCTTTTTGTAATTGCGGTACTCAACATTGGTCTCCGGATTGCACCGGGTCGTCATACCTGGACGCATTGCAGCCGGCGGTGTAATGTCTACGGAGCTGGAGTTGATCTGGAAGCGCATTTCGTCAAAGTAGGGGTTGTTGACGAATATGGTGATGTAGAAATCATAGGAGTATTCATAGCGCGGCGGATTGTAGCTGACCTTCTTGCCGTCCTTATCCTCGCGCTTGATCTCCGAGCGGCTCTCGTCAATATCCAGATTGCAGCCGGTCACGTCTGCAAAGTCCAAAACATCCGGGTTGGCTTCCACGAGATTTCTGGCTCGCGTCACCATGAACTTCCCTGCGTCCTCGTCAAGAAGCACCTTGGTGTCCGTGCCGAGCGTTCTGGTCGTGTGGAATGCCGCGACCTTTTCCTGATTCTCTTCCCGGTAGGCAAGCTGTGCCTTGATCTCCTCGACAGTGCTGTTGCGGCGGTCAGAGAACCATGGGGAAAGCTTCTTGGCACAGTTTTTGCAGAGATTGCCGTTTTCCAATTTGCGGTTGCCAAGCAAGCCGATCTTTTCCCCGCAAATATCACAATATTTCTTATCGAACAACCCCATATCTCTATCTCTCCTTTTCGTCCGCCGGGTGTATCATACTGCGGTCTGTACGTCGTCTGCCTTGGTGTTCAGGACCGCGCCGTAGATATACAGGACCGGCACGATCAGGCCCGTGATGACGCTCATGATGTTGAACGAGCCGCCGTTGACAAGATTCATCACGATGGAGAGGATCGCAAAGACCGCGACCACGATGCCCCAGCCGATGCAGCCCTTGGAGCCGACCGAGCTCTTGGAGTGCTTCACGCCCTTGATGCCCGCGATGAGCTGGCAGATGCCGGCGACCAGCGTCAGGATCAGCGCTGCCCAGTAGTTGAATGTCAGACCGGACGCTGCACCGATGCCCGCTGCCAGCGCACCCAATCCGCCGACCAATACGCCCGCGACGATCTGGAATGCCGCGGCAATGATCATCAGAATACCCGTTACCTTTAAGAACTTGTGACCTTTCATGTTTTTTCCTCCTAATCTTTTTTTGTTTTTCTTTCTATTTTTCTGCAGAGCGCCGCGAACCGCACTCTGTACAGAATACATTATTGCCGTTTGGCGCGCCGCAGCGCTCACACGCCCAGCCGCCCTCCGGCACCGACTGCGTCAGATACGCCGTCTCTGTTTCTCCGGCAAATTTCACCAGCAGATCGTATACGTTCTGCGCAGCCTGTGCATCATAGCGGTTGATAAACGACGTATCGCCGTCCATCCACGTCGCTGTGATGCAGCTATCTACCGCTCCCCGCGGATGCGCGCCGGCACGGTAGGCCGGAAGCGCCTGCGCGCGCAGCTCTTGTCCGATGCTGCTGAAATACGCCTGCGCCTTCTCCGGCTCGACGGCAGTGTTCTGCCTGAAAATAGTCTTGCCATCGCCGCCCTGATACCGATATGAGAAATATGTCTGCTTCTCCGGCCTGGACAGCAGCGTCCGCTCATCCAGACGGAAGCTGAAGCAGTCGCGCGCCGACGCGGTGCTCTGATCCCAGTAAATTCCGATCAGTGCTGCCGTTTCGTGCACCTCACGCTGCTCTGTTTCAAGCTCTGACGCGGCATAGGCGTCCTCGGCAATACCCAGCACCAGCTCCTCCAGCGCCTCCGCGCGGCGGCCGCTGAGCAGTTGGGTCTCATCTCCGTCATCGGTGCGCCAAACGACCTGGATCTCGCTGTCCGTTTCATCCACCACATCGGCAGACGGCTTTCGGTACTCGGGCAGATCCGACTCTGCCAGCATATTCTGAAGCTCAAACCATTGCACCCATGTAAGCTGCCAGGGGATCGGGTCGGAAAATGCGTCTGTACCGCTTTTTCTGATCTCGTCGCCAGAGCGGCTCGGAAACCAGCCGGTCAGCAGCGGCATATCGTTTTCCTGGTAAAAGTTCAGCGAAAAGCATTTGTAGGAATTCATGTGGTTCTGCCGCCAGCTGAATTTGACCAACTCTTTGCCCGCTCTATACGCATCCGGGTTTTCCATTCTGCCTCCATCTTGGATCCGGCTCCCGATCAAATACCGATACAGTACCGTGCCTGCCAGTGCGAGAAATGCGATCACCAGCACGATGAC
The DNA here is from genome assembly GCA_934630555.1 of uncultured Oscillospiraceae bacterium. Lineage (GTDB taxonomy): Bacteria > Bacillota > Clostridia > Oscillospirales > Oscillospiraceae > CAG-170. The sequence continues at coordinate 514 of CAKTXB010000220.1, read as the reverse complement.
CAGAGCAATTTTCCATGCTTTCCTCACTTCAGATCCCCGTCGTCAAACGGATCGCCGCATTCGGGGCAGAACTTCGGCGGATGCGCCGGATCAGCCGGTTCCCAGCCGCATTTGTCACACTTGTACTGCGGAACACCGGCCGGCTTCGGTTTGCCGCATTCGGCGCAGAACCTTCCTTTGTTTACTGCGCCGCAGCTGCACGTCCAACCGTCTGCCTGCGCTTCCGGCTTTTTCGCGCCGCATTCCGGGCAGAATTTCCCGCTCGCCGCCGCGCCGCACTGCGGACATTTCCAGCTTCCGGCGTCAGGCTTTGGCTCCGGCTTTTTACTGCCGCAGTTCGGGCAGAAGTTTCCGGTAATACCGCTCTGCCCACACGCACAGCTCCATCCGGCAGGAGCTGCCGGAGCCGGAGCAGGCTGCGCGGCCTGCTGCTGCGCGCCCATCTGATACAGGCTCTGTGCGTTCATGCCGCCCATCTGCCCCGCCATGTTCATGCCCATGAACGCCATTGCCG
>CAKTXB010000219.1 GCA_934630555.1 uncultured Oscillospiraceae bacterium | reverse complement strand
TCGGGCGGCGACGGCCGGACGCATCCGGCTCACCGAGCTCCATCTTGATGCACTTCATGCCGTTTACGCGGCCATCTTCGCCGCCAAGGATCTCCACCGGGTTCGTGAGTGTCATGAACTCGATGCCCTCTTCCTTTGCATGATGCTGTTCTTCCAAACGCGCGGGCATTTCAGCCTCGCCGCGGCGGTAAACAACATAGACCTTCTCTGCGCCCATGCGTTTGGCGCAGCGCGCCGCGTCCATGGCCACGTTGCCGCCGCCCACGATGGCAGCTGCATGGCTTACGAGGATCGGCGTATCGCTTTCCTCTTTATAGGCCTTCATGAGGTTCACACGGGTCAGATATTCGTTGGCCGAGCAGACGCCCTTGAGCGCTTCGCCCGGGATGTGCATAAACATCGGCAGGCCGGCACCTGAGCCGACAAACACGGCCTTGAAGCCCATTTCGTCAAACAGCTCGTCAATGGACAGCACCTTGCCGATGACCATGTTCGTCATGACTTCCACGCCCATGGCCTTGAGCTTTTCCACTTCGTTGGCAACGATCGCCTTCGGCAGACGGAACTCGGGAATGCCATACACCAGCACGCCGCCGGCGGTGTGCAGCGCCTCAAAAATAGACACCTGATAGCCCTTTTTGGCCAGCTCCGACGCGCACGTCAGGCCGGACGGGCCGGAGCCGACGACCGCGACCTTGATGCCGTTGGAGGCAGGCTTTTCAGGCATGGCGTTCACATTCTCACGATACCAGTCGGCGACAAAGCGCTCCAGACGGCCGATGGCCACCGGCTCGCCCTTCACGCCGCGCACGCACTTGGCCTCGCACTGCGTCTCCTGCGGGCATACACGGCCCGACAGCGCGGGCAGCGCATTTGTGGAGGTGATGATCTCATACGCGGCGGCAAAATCGCCCTCCGCGACCTTTGCAATAAATTCGGGGATATGGATGTTGACCGGGCAGCCCTCAACACACTTCGGCTTTTTGCAGTGCAGGCAGCGGGCAGCCTCTTCCTTGGCCATTTCCTCGGTGTAGCCCAGTGTAACTTCTTCAAAATTATGGTTGCGGACGTTCGGGTCCTGCTCCGGCATCGGAGTTTTGGTCAGTGTCATGTTTGCCATGTTCGTTCCCTCCCCTTACTTGATGAGCTCTTCGCCGAGCTTCTGCATCCGGCACTTGTGCGTTTCGCGTTCTTCCGCCTCACGCTCGCGGTACACGGTGTTGCGGTTCATGAGCTCCGCAAAGTCGACCTTGTGGCCGTCAAAGTCCGGGCCGTCCACGCAGGCAAACTTGACCTCGCCGCCCACGGTGACGCGGCAGCCGCCGCACATACCCGTGCCATCGACCATGATGGGGTTCAGCGAAACAATGGTCTTCACGCCAAACGGCTCCGTCGTCTTGGCGACGAACTTCATCATCGGGATAGGACCGATGGCCAGCACCTCGTCGTACTGGTTGCCTTTTTCCAGCAGCTCCTGCAGCTTGACGGTAACAAAGCCATGCTCGCCGTAAGAACCGTCGTCGGTCATAAGATACAGATGGTCGCAGGCCTGCCTGAACTCGTCCTCCAGGATGACGATGTCCTTATTGCGGAAGCCGACGATCACGTCTGTTTCCACGCCTGCTTCCTTGAATGCCTTGGCAGACGGGTACGCAATGGCGCAGCCCACGCCGCCGCCGACCACGCACACGCGCTTTTTGCCTTCCACATCCGTGGCCTTGCCAAGCGGGCCGACGAAGTCCTGAATGTAATCGCCCTCGTTCAGGCTTCCCAGCAGTTCGGTGGACAGACCGACCTTCTGGAAAATGATCGAAACAGTGCCCTTTTCGCGGTCATAGCCCGCAATGGTCAGCGGCACGCGCTCCGACTTCTCATCCACGCGGAAAATGATGAACTGGCCCGCCTTCGCCTTGCGGGCGACAAACGGCGCTTCGATCTCCATTAAGGTGACCGCGGCGTTCAGTTCTTTCTTACGCACGATTTTGTACATAGCTTTCATCCCTTCAAACCTTAAATTTTTCTGTTCATGAAAAATCCCATACAACCTATTGATTATAGCACGCCGCGGCGCGGCTTGTAAACTGATTTTGCAGATTTTGCAGTTTTTTACGGAAATTGCACGCAGACATCCTCCCGCCGCACGCAATTCCACGAAAAATCGCGTACAAGCTGCTCCGGCAGCACGCTTTCCGCCGTGGGCCGCAGCCCGGCCAGCTGCGCCAACAAGCCAATGACCTGCCCCGGCGTATACGCCGCGCGCAGGCGCGCCATGTCCAGATCCCGCTCCCGCTTGGACAGACGTCTTCCGTCTGGCGCGATGAGCAGCGGCACATGATAATAGTCCGGTGTTTTATAGCCCAGCAGCTGCTGCAAATACATCTGCCGCGGTACGCTGGACAGCAGATCGCGCCCACGCACCACCTGGGTCACGCCCGCCTCCGCGTCATCATACACCACGGCCAGCTGATAGGCATATACGCCGTCGGCGCGCCGCAGGATAAAATCTCCGCAGTCGCACGCCAGGTTTTCCGTATAGACGCCCTGCAGGCCGTCTGTAAACGAAATGTCCGCATCCGGCACGATGAGCCGCCACGCTGGCCTCTTCGTCATGGCCGCACGCTGCGCGTCTGTAAGATGGCGGCACGTGCCCGGATAAATGTGCTGTCCGTCGGAGGCGTGCGGCGCGCTGGCCGCGTGCAACTGCGCGCGGGAGCAGTAACACGGATAGATGAGCCCGCGCGCTTCGAGCTTTGCAAACGCCGCGGCATAGTCGCCGCCCTTCCGGCTCTGCGGCATCTGCTCCACATCCCAGTCAAGGCCCAGCCACAGAAGATCCTCCTTCAGCTGCGCGGCATATTCCGG
>CAKTXB010000218.1 GCA_934630555.1 uncultured Oscillospiraceae bacterium | reverse complement strand
GGGTCATGGTGAACGTCAGCTCGCCAAGCGGGTTGCCGATGGCAACGACCTGTTCGCCGACGATGAGGTCATCGGCGTTGCCGATGGTGACGGTCTGAAGGTCCTCTGCGTCCACTTTCAGGAGCGCAATATCGTTTGTTTCATCGCCGCCGATGAGCGTTGCGTCATATTCATCGCCGTTGTGCATGGCAACGGTAATGCTGTCGCCGCCCTTGATGACGTGGTAGTTTGTGACAATGTAGCCGTCCGCGGAGAGAACGAAGCCGCTGCCGGCAGTGGAGGTGGATGTGACCTGCCCCCAGACATTTGTTGTGCCGGTGGTACGGATACCGACGACGGCGTCCACGTTCATGGCATAGACCTCAGCGGGCGTCAGCGACTTGTCGCCGTCATTGGACTTGAGGGTCGTCGGAAGCGGTGTCTTTTCGATGCTGTATTCCTGCGTCTGGCCGCCGGCATTGGCATCGGCGGTATCGTCTGTATCCGGAACAGTTTCCGCTTCGGCCATGGTGGGCTCTGCCGCGTTCCTGTCAGAAATATTGCGGATAACATTCGTGAGCACGGAGCCGCCGATGCCGGCGACCAGCGCCACAACCACGACAATGGCGATGAGCGCGCCTATTTTCATGCCGCCGGACTTCTTCTGTTTTTTCGGTGCATCCGGCTGCGGCTGATCATGCTGCTCCGGCTGGTGTTCCGGACGGAAAGTATAATTCATGTTTTCATCATAGTGGTCCATAAAAAACGCTCCTTCTGCCATGCGAGGCACGGCGTTCATTTCTTATGGTGTGATAGTAGCGCAGATTTATGAAAAAAATATGTCCTGACCGAAAACGAATTATAAACGAATTTTGACTTATTTTAGAAATTCTTCGGCAGATCGATCATGTGCGACACCCGCTTGAGCGACAGGCGGCGGCGCATATAGGGATGATAACGGAAACTCTCGGTTATGAAGGCCGGGGTTTTGCCGATCTCATCCGGGGTGAGCTTACAGCCGGCTTTGCGCATGGCGGCGCGGCATTCGTCGGCCGTGGGCACGCTGCGGATGATCTGCACGATCTCGGGCCAATGCCGCTCTATATCACGCGGGTCGATGGCATCGGTGATGGTATCGGGTGTGTTGAGCTTCTGCACATCGGGCGCAAGCGCGCCGTAGACGCGGTAGATCTCTTCCCAGTCGTTCTGCTCCCGGTGGGCGGTGACAGCGGGCAGCTGGGCGAGCTTATTATAGTAGTCCAGGATCAGCAGCGTGGCTACACCGACGTCTTCGCCGTGGTAATTTGGGATCTTGCCCTCGAGCAGCTCCTTGCACTCCCAATAATGGGCCAGGATGTGCTCTGTGCCGCTGCCGGGGCGGGAGGTTTTCGTGAAGCTCATGGCGATACCGGTGAGCAGCAGCGATTCAAAAATCGCGCCGGCGGCTGCTTCGTCGTTTGCGGTAATGAGGTCAGCCTGCTGCATGATGCGGTCGGTGGCCCTGCGGGTAAGGTCCGCCACGCGCTGGCAGTAGGACTCCCCTGTCAGCAAATGCGACACCTGCCAGTCGATGAGCGCCACATATTTGGACACCATGTCGCCAAAGCCGGCCGACTTGAGCTGCGCGGGCGCAGCGGCAAGGATCTTTGTGTCTGCAATTATGACCTCCGGGCACTTGGCCGGGTGCGTCGTTTTGAAATTGCCATCCACGATGGGCGCGCTGTAGGACGCGAAGCCGTCCATGCTGGGTGCGGTGGCAAAGAGCGCCAGCGGCTTGTCCTTTCGCGCGCAGGCCAGACGGCAGGGGTCGTGAACAGAGCCTGTGCCGATGGCTAAGACAGCGTCACAGCGATCAAAATATGCCTCAACGCCGCGCACATCGTCCATGGTGGCAACACGGAGGGTATCATAAATTTTCATGGTAATGTCAAAGTCTGCCAGACTGTCCAAAATGCCGTCCGCCGCGGCAAGCGTCGTCTTGTCCGCCATGACGAGCAGGCGCTTGGGGAAGGCATTGCGCTTTAAAACGTCGCCAACGGCGTGCACCGTGCCGCTGCCGATCACAATATCCCGAATGGCACATTCGTGCTTCTGGCCGCAGGCGCAGGGTGTGTATTCGGCGATGAGCTTTTGAAAATCCAGCATGGGATGTTCCTCCGTTTGCTTTTTTCTGCATTTTATCAGTTTTCAGGATGTAATGCAACCGATTTACAGCCGCGCAGAAATATTTTGGTAAGGTTGCATTTTTGAAACCCCAGTGGTATACTATGTTTATCAGCTGAAAGGGGCGATTCCATGCTGATCTCAACAAAAGGCCGCTATGCGCTGCACATTATGGTGGAGCTGGCGCAGAACGGGCCGGATAGCTATATGTCGCTGCCGCTCATTGCGGAGCATCAGGAAATATCAGAAAAATATCTGGAAAGCATCATCTCTGTGCTGGCCAAGGCCGGATTTGTAGAGGGACTGCGCGGCAAGGGCGGCGGCTACCGGCTGTGCCGAAAGCCGGGGGAATATACCGTGGGTGAGATCATCCGGCTGACGGAAGGAACGCTTGCGCCGGTATCGTGTCTGGACAGCCGCAAGGGCTGCTGTATGCGCAAAGATCTCTGCAAATCGCTGCCCATCTGGGAAAAACTCGATCACGTGATCAACGACTATCTGGACGGTGTGACACTGGCTGACGTGGTGGCGGAAAACGCTGTTCCATCCCCCAATGGGCCCCGCTGCGCGGAAAATTGACGAACCAGCATAAACATATTGACAAGATAGGTTTATGGTGCTATGTTAATAGAAACAAAAAATACAAAGCAGGTATGTTTATCCTGTTATTCCAAGGATGAGGTGAAACACATGACGATTTATGCCGATAATGCTGCAACGACAAAAATGAGC
>CAKTXB010000217.1 GCA_934630555.1 uncultured Oscillospiraceae bacterium | reverse complement strand
CGCAAGCCTTCTCAAACGCGGACCCAGCGCAGCGGTCCGCGTTTGAAAGCGTGTCAAAAATGCTTTTTTGACACGCTTAAGCTCCCCCAGCCACAACAGCGTGGCCGGGGGAGCGTTTTCATTGGCTTCGATCTGCTGGACGGCGTCCTTGCGCGCCTTGTCGTTCATGCCTGCGGCTGGTGAACGATACCCACGAACAGCGGCAGTCCGTCAGCGCCCGTGATGGCGAACACAAAGGGGCGGTCCAGGGTGAAGTCCACTTCCTCCTCCGGCGGAGGGGCGGCCCCTGGCGCCGGCATGACCGTATAGGCCGCAGCGGTGACGCCCTCTTCATCCACGGCGACGCGGGCGGCGTGTTTGGCCTGAGAGAGATAGGCTCCCGTATCGGCGGTCATGGGAGAGAAGTCTGAGAGCGACGGATCAAACACATCGGTGATGCCAAGAGCTTTCAGGCTTGGCGCGAGATCCAGATCTGACGCCACATCGAACTTGGGCACAGAGAGGTTGACGATGAGATATTTGCTCTGCGCGCTTTCTCCACCGCTGAGCAGGAGATCCAGCGCCTGTTCATCGGCAAGCAGCTGCTCCGGCGTGACCCCCGCGTCCGGCAGCAGGAACCACATGGCGCCGCTCTCCTCCAAGTGCTTGGAAACTGCGGAAAAGCGGTCGCCCCAGTAATAGGTGTTTGTGCCGCTCTGGTGCATGAAATCACAGGTCACATCGCCGCTGTCGGCGTGGAAGGTATCCGGAGCGGTATTGCTTTCGGAAAACTCCCAGCTCCACTTGGCGCGGAAATAGATGGTGGTGGCAAGGGCGAGGATCGTTTCCTTGTCCATGGTGAGGCCGGAGGCCTGCTCCTTTAAAAGCCCGCCGGTCTGCTGGCTGAGCCAGTCCTGAAGCGCCTGATCGAAGGCGGCGGAGCCCATTTCGCCGCGGAAAGACGAGGCATAATAATAGTCTGCCAGCGCATCCATCGTTTTCTGCTTGAAGCTGATCTTGTCATTGAGCCAGAGAGAGCTTGCAAGAATACTGGTCACCGCGCCGTCATTGCAGTAATTGGCGTTCCAGAGGGCAGATGCTTCGGTGCGAAGGCCGTCCAGATCCGCGCTGCCCAGCAAGCTGAGGATCTGCTCCCGGCTCGCCCCGTCCGTGATCTCCGCCAGCATGGCAAGGGCCATGTAGATGTTGATGGGCGAGCAGGCTTTGTTCTCGCCGCTGCCGCCGGTGAGCAGCTGCGGGATCGCCGCGCGGAGATAGCCGTCCAGCGCGTCCGTATAGCCCTCCGGCTGCTCCATTTGCTTTTTGCGGTCTGCCCGCCATGCGTCATAGACCTTGTCAAAGCCGTCGCTGTCAAAGTCGCCGTTGCGCTTGGTATACTTGCTCTCGTCCGGGTATTGTGCCATCTGTGGATACTGGGCGGCGGCCAACTGGTATTTGCCGGTATGCACAGCGCCCGGCTGCGCACAGGCTGTCAGGGAAAACACGCTGATCGCGGCAAGCAGAGCCGCTAAAATTTTTTTCATCGTTTGTTCCTCCATCCGGGGTGTGTCTGAAAAGCTCGTTACAATGATATAGACGATATTTTTTCAAAAAGGTTTCGGGAAGAAGCCGGAAAAGTCTTAACGTATCCCCGTTCCTCTTTGCTTTGCGCCGAAGCGGTCGCCGCGCTGAAACAGCGTCCGTGATGCAGGCACATGGTGTAGCTGTACCGGATACAGCACAGGCGCACGTGTTTGTGCACGCTGGTTTTTGTGCATACTGACAAAAGACAGGTGTTTCTGAGAGAAAAACAAAAATGCGCTTGACTTTTGCGCGCGGCGTGATACAATAACGGCAATTCAAGTACATAACACGATCCGTAGATCGCCGTCAGAACGCAGACGCGGACTGACAGCGGGAGGAATCTCTGGAGAACTCATTGAGTTGAGTGCCGAAGGTGCAAGGCGAACGCCGAATCTCTCAGGCAAAAGGACAGGGTATGCGCAGGGTTTTTATGAGCATACGAATGGGTGATCCGGAGGACGGATCGCCCATTTTTTTGCATCCTGAAAGGAGAAAGAACATGAATGAACTGCTGAAGGCGGCCATGCCGGCCCTGACCGCGTATGACCCGGAGATCGGCACGCTCATTGAGCGTGAGTTTGACCGGCAGGCGGAAAATATTGAGCTGATCGCGTCGGAGAACGTTGCCTCCGCGCCGGTGATCGCCGCCATGGGCAGCGTGCTGACGAATAAGTATGCCGAGGGCCTGCCCGGCAACCGCTATTACGGCGGCTGCGAGTATGTGGACGAGATCGAGCGCATTGCCATTGCGCGCGCGAAAGCACTGTTTGGCGCGGAGTTTGCCAACGTGCAGCCGCATTCCGGCTCACAGGCAAATTTGGAGGTATATGCCGCGCTGCTCCAGCCGGGCGACACCATCCTGGGCATGGACCTTGCCTGCGGCGGCCATTTGACGCACGGCGCAAAGGTGAGCCTGTCCGGCAAGTATTATAACAGCGTGAGCTACGGCGTTGACCCCGAGACGGGCCGCATTGACTATAACGCCGTGGAGGATATGGTGAAGCAGCACCGCCCCAAGCTTGTGGTGGCGGGGGCGTCGGCCTATCCGCGCGCCATTGATTTTCAGGCGTTTGCGGACATTGCGCACCGAAACGGCGCGCTGCTCATGGTGGACATGGCACACATTGCGGGCCTGGTCGCCGGCGGCGTGCATCAGAGCCCTGTGCCGTATGCCGATGTGGTGACGACGACGACGCACAAGACGCTGCGCGGGCCGCGCGGCGGGCTTATTCTGGCGCGGGAGGAATTCGGCAAAAAGATCAACAGCGCCGTGTTCCCCGGCGCGCAGGGCGGGCCGCTCATGCACGTGATCGCGGCCAAGGCCATCTGCCTGAAGGAGGCCATGCAGCCGTCGTTCCGGACCTATGC